>JAIXQM010000154.1 GCA_027485735.1 Sphingomonadales bacterium
CGGCTGGCATAGTCCAGCAACTGGTCTTCCCCGATGCGGGCGACGCCGAAATAGGCGCTTTGCGGGTGCGCGAAGTAAAAGCCCGAAACGGCCGCCGTCGGCCACATGGCAAAACTGTCGGTCAGGGTGATGCCGGCGCGCTCTTCCACGCTCATCAGATCGAAGATGTGGGTTTTCAGGCTATGCTCCGGACAGGCCGGATAGCCCGGCGCCGGGCGGATGCCGGTGTAACGTTCGCGGATCAGATCATCGCACGACATCTTGTTGCCCTGCTCATGCCCCCAGATCTCGCGGCGCACGCGTTCGTGCAGATATTCGGCAAAGGCCTCCGCCAGGCGGTCGGCCAAGGCTTTGAGCAGGATATCATTGTAATCGTCGTGCGCAGCCTTGAAGCGCGCCAGTTGCGTATCGATGCCCTCGCCGGCCTGAACGGCAAAACAGCCCAGCCAGTCGGCCTCCGGATTGATGAAATCCGCCAGGCACATGTTGGCGCGGCCATCCCGCTTGGCGATCTGCTGGCGCAGGAACGGCAGCCGGGCCAGCGGCGCCGTCCGGCTATCATCACCAAACAGCACGACATCATCGCCCTCGCGCCGCACCGGCCAGATGCTGATCACGCCCTTGGGGTGCAGCCACTCCTCCGCAACGATACGCTTCAACATCGCCTGTGCGTCGGCAAACAGGCTGGTGGCGCTCTCGCCCACAACGGCATCGGTGAGGATCGCCGGGTAGTTGCCGTGCAGTTCCCAGGCGCGGAAGAAGGGCGTCCAATCGATATAGGGGATCAACGTTTCCACCCGCACATCATCGATGGTCATCGTGCCGGTGAAGTTCGGCTTCACCGGCGGGTGTGCGGCGAAATCGGTCGAGAACCCATTGGCCCGCGCCTGTTCCAGCGGCACCAGCGCCGATTGGCCGCCGCCGGCGCGTTGGATGCGGATTTTTTCATATTCGGCCGCCGTTTCAGCGACGAGCGCGTCTTTCAGCGTGTCCGAAACCAGCGTGCCGGCCACACCCACGGCGCGGCTGGCATCCAGTACGTGCACCACTGGCCCTTCATAGGCCGGCGCGATCCTGAGCGCGGTGTGGACCCGGCTGGTCGTCGCACCGCCGATCAGCAGCGGCACGGTCATGCCCGCGCGCTGCATTTCGCTCGCCACATGCACCATTTCATCCAGGCTGGGCGTGATCAGGCCGGAAAGCCCGATCATGTCGGCATCATGCTTCACCGCCGCGTCCAATATGGTCTGCGCCGGCACCATCACGCCGAGATCGATCACCTCGAAATTGTTGCACTGCAGGACCACGCCGACGATATTCTTGCCGATATCGTGCACGTCCCCCTTCACGGTCGCCATGATGATGCGGCCCTTGGAGGATGAACCCTCGGACTTTTCGGCTTCGATATAGGGCAGCAGGTGCGCCACCGCCTTCTTCATGACGCGGGCGGATTTCACCACCTGCGGCAGGAACATCTTGCCGCTGCCGAACAGATCACCAACCACGTTCATGCCGGCCATCAACGGGCCTTCGATCACCTCGATCGGCCGCGCCACGGTCAGGCGGGCTTCCTCGGTGTCCACTTCAACAAAGGCGTCCATGCCCTTGACCAGCGCATGTTCCAGCCGCTTTTCCACCGGCCAGGTGCGCCACAATTCGGCAGCCGGATCGGCGGCCTTCTGCGGGCCGCCCTTGAACTTGTCGGCCACGGCCAGCAGGCGATCGGTGGAATCTGCGCGGCGGTTGAGCACCACATCTTCGCACAGTTCGCGCAACTCCGGATCGATCGCATCATACACGTCAAGCTGCCCGGCGTTGACGATGCCCATGTCCATGCCCGCCTGGATGGCATGATACAGAAACACGCTGTGCATGGCCCGCCGCACCGGTTCGTTGCCGCGGAAGCTGAACGACAGGTTGGAAACGCCGCCCGAGATATGGGCGTGCGGGCAACGCTTGCGGATCTCGGCGCAAGCCTCGATGAAATCAACGCCGTAGTTGTTATGTTCCTCGATGCCCGTCGCCACCGCGAAAATGTTGGGATCGAAGATGATATCTTCCGGCGGGAAGCCGATGCCGGTGAGCAATTTGTAGGCGCGTTCACAGATCTCGATCTTGCGGGCAGCAGTGTCGGCCTGGCCCTGTTCGTCGAAGGCCATCACCACCACGGCAGCGCCATAACGCAGGCACTTCTTCGCCTGAGCGAGGAACGGCGCTTCGCCTTCCTTCATGCTGATCGAATTGACGATGCCCTTGCCGGCCAGGCACTTCAGCCCGGCTTCGATCACCGTCCATTTCGAGGAATCGACCATCACCGGCACCCGCGCGATGTCCGGCTCGGCCGCGATCAGGTTGAGATAGGTGACCATGGCCGCTTCGCTGTCGAGCAGGCCTTCGTCCATGTTGATGTCGATGATCTGGGCGCCGTTTTCCACCTGCTGGCGCGCGACTTCCACGGCCGCCGTGTAATCGCCGTTCAGGATCAGCTTCTTGAACGCAGCCGATCCGGTGACGTTGGTGCGCTCACCGATGTTGATGAAGGATGCAGTCGTCACGCGGCAAACCTGTGGGCTTCAAGACCGGTCAGATACAGGGCCGTTTCGGGGTGGGGCACCATGCGCGGCGGCAGGCCAGCGACCTGGCGCGCCATGGCGGCGATATGCTCCGGCGTGTTGCCGCAACAGCCGCCAACGATGTTGACCAGGCCTTCATCAGCCCAGCCGCGGATGAAGCCCGCCGTCGTCTCCGGCTGCTCATCATATTCGCCCAGATCATTGGGCAGGCCGGCATTGGGATAGGTCATGATCAGCGTGTCCGCCTGCTTGGCCAGCGCCTGCACGTGGGGCCGCAGTTCAGTGGCGCCAAAGGAGCAATTGAGCCCCACCGCCACCGGCTTCACATGGCGGATCGAGTGCCAGAAGGCCTCCACCGTCTGCCCGGAAAGGTTGCGACCGGACAGATCAGTGAGCGTCATCGACAGCATAACCGGCACGACCGAACCGCGCGCATCACCAGCTTCGGCCGCGGCAAAGGCAGCAGCCTTGGCATTGAGCGTGTCGAACACGGTTTCGATCAGGATGAAATCCACCCCGCCTTCCAACAGCGCCTCGATCTGCTCGCGATACACGTCCTTCACGCCATCGAACGTCACTTCGCGATAGCCCGGGTCGGACACGCGTGGGGATAGCGACAGCGTCTTGTTGGTCGGCCCCAGCGAACCCGCCACCCAGCGCTGGATGCCATCGGCAGCGATCGCGGCGTCCACGCATTCGCGCATGATGCGCGCGGCGGCCAGGTTGATCTCGCGCACCCGGTCTTCCATGCCGTAATCGGCCTGGCTGATGCGGTTGGCGTTGAAGGTGTTGGTGGCCAGCAGCCGCGCGCCCGCCGCGATATAGCGGTTGCAGATTCCGGCAATCGCATCAGGCCGCGTGAGGTTCACGATGTCGTTGTTGCCCTTCTGATCATGATTGCTGGCGATGTGGCCGGCATAATCAGCAGCGGTCAGCCCCAGATTCTGGATGGCGGTGCCATAGGGGCCATCCTTCACGATAATGCCCAGCGCCGCAGCGGCACGGAGGGATTCAGCAGCACTGGTCATGCAGCAAACTCCTGCGCCGGCCGGACGCCCAGCAGATGGCAGATGGCGTAGGACAGTTCAGCGCGGTTCAATGTGTAGAAATGGAAGTGCCGCACCCCACCCGCATAAAGCCGGCGCGACATTTCGGCGGCCACGGTGGCAGCGACCAGCTGGCGGGCGGCCGGCTTGTCGTCCAGGCCGTCGAACAGGCGCCCCATCCACTCCGGCAGATTCGTGCCGCAGCTCACCGCCATCTTTTTCAGGTTCGCATAATTGCTCACTGGCAGGATGCCGGGCACCAGCTCAACATCGAGGCCAGCAGCGGCCACCTTGTCGCGGAAACGGAAGAAGGTATCGGGTTCGAAGAAGAACTGGCTGATCGCCCGCGTCGCGCCGGCATCATGCTTGGCCTTCAACGCGTCCAGATCGGCGGCAAGGCTGCCGGCTTCCGGGTGGGTTTCGGGATAGCAGCTCACCGAAATCTCGAAATCATGCCGGCGTTTCAGGGCGGCGACCAATTCGGCGGCGCTGGCATAGCCACCGGGTACCGGCTGGAAGCCGGCCTCGCCGCCCGGCGGGTCACCGCGCAGCGCCACGATATGGCGCACCCCGGCGGCCCAATATTCATCAGCGATTCCATCCAGTTCCTCGGCCGTCGCGTTCACGCAGGTGAGGTGCGCGGCGGCCGGGATCGGCGTTTCCTGCACGATGCGCGCCACGGTGGCATGGGTGCGTTCCCGCGTTGAACCGCCGGCGCCATAGGTGACAGAAACAAAGCGCGGGGCCAGTGGCACCAGCGTTTCCACCGCCTGCCACAGGCTTTCCTGCATCGCCGGCGTTTTCGGCGGGAAGAATTCAAAGCTCACCGCCAGGTCGCCGGGGAGATCGGCAAACAAAGGGCCGTTCAGCGCCCGCGCGGCTTCGGCCATCTGATTGAGAGTAAGGCTCATGCTTCCACCTTTACGGCCGGCTTTGTCGCCAACCACAGTGTCACGCCCAGTTGATCCGCGGCTTCAGCCGGCAGCCGCCGCGCCACGTCGCCGGCCAGGCCGGCGTCGGCCATCCAGCCCAGCACTGCTTCATCGGCAAAGCCCAGGCGCAGGTGGCGGCGTTCCACTCGCAGCTCCTCGCGATTGTGCGGCATCAGATCGATCACCAGCAGCCGGCCACCGGGGCGAAGCACGCGCGCGGCCTCCGCAATGGCGGCGGCGGGATTGTCGGCAAAATGCAACACCTGGTGCAGCACCAGCGTGTCGGCGCTGCCGGGGCCAAGCGGCATTTCATACATGTCGCCGGCCTGCACGCGGGCGCTGGCGAGGCCCGCCGCTTCCAGCCGGTTGCGCGCCAGGCGCAGCATTTCCGGGTTGCGGTCCAGCCCCAGCGCGCTGCGGGCACGTGGGCCCAGCAGTTCCACCATGCGCCCGGTGCCGGTGCCAACATCGACCAGATCGCCCAGATCACCGGCAAGCGCGGCCACGATGGCTTGTTCCACCCCGGCCTCGCGGGTGTGCAGGCTGCGTTCCTGTTCCCATTCGCCGGCGTGGGCGGCAAACCAGCTGTCCACCGCTGCGGCGCGATCGGCACGCACCTGGCCCAAGCGTGTACGATCGCTGGCGCCCAGATCGGCAGCGCCAGGCACCACGGTCGCCAGCGCCTCGATCGCGCTCAATGCCGGGCCGCTGACCGCCGCCGGGCCCAGCCGCACGAACACCCAGGCGCCTTCGCGCACCCGCTCCACCAGGCCTGATTCGGCCAAAATGCGTAAGTGGCGGGACACGCGCGGCTGGCTTTGCTGCAGCACCTGGGCAATCTCGCCCACGGCCAGTTCCATGCCCTTCACCAGCAGCAGGATGCGCAGCCGGCTGGGGTCACCGATGGCACGAAAGATGGCGAGAAGTGGCTCCATGTCAGCCTCTTTACACGCACTTAAAGACATAAAGCAATCTTTATGTGATGGGTCGCAATTGTATAAACCGACGCTTCGTGCAAAGCCTCCCGGCCATGCGCTTCAGCCCCCCACTCGCGCTTGCAGCCCCGCTACTGCTTGGGTTGCTGCTCTCGGCCTGCGCCTCCACCGGCAGCACTGATCTCGCCCGTGCCGAGGCCGATCCGTGGGAGAAGAGCAACCGCCGCGTCCACGCCTTCAACAAGGGCCTTGATCGCTGGGTGATGAAGCCCGTCACCAGCGGTTATCGCGCCGTCACCCCCAAACCGGTGCGCACCGCCGTTACCAATGCTTACGGCAATTACGGCGAGCCAGCAAATTTGCTCAACAGCGTGCTGCAGGGCAAATTTGCCCAGGCCTTCCGCACGCTCGATCGCTTCCTGATCAATTCCACGCTCGGCATCGCCGGCGTAATGGACGTCGCCACCAATCTCGGCCGCCCGCGCGAGGCCGAGGATTTCGGCCAGACGCTGGCGCGCTGGGGCGTCAAATCCGGGCCCTACATGGTGCTGCCGCTGTTCGGCCCGTCCACCTTGCGCGATGGCATCATGACGCCGGTGGATTTCTTCGTTGATCCCGCCGATTTCGCCCGCAATGCCTGGCTGCATCCCGGCTGGGGCGTGCGCATCGCCGTGGCCGGCGGGCGCGTCATCAATTTCCGCAACCAGTTGATCGAAACCGGGGCGGACAAATTGCTGGCCGACAGCCTGGATGATTACACGCTGGCCAAATCCGCCTGGCTGCAACGCCGCCGGCTGCAATTGTTCGATGGCCAGTTGCCCGCCGAGGAAGACCCGTTCGCTGAGCCAGCAGAAGAACCGCCCGCCGAGCCCCCGAAGGCCGAACTGCCTAAGCCTTGATGGCGCTGCCCATCACCAACGGCGTGAGCTTCTTCAGCGCACCGAAGGCATATTCTTCTTCCTGGCGCGGCATCGGATCAAGGCTGAACCCGGCATCGCGCACCAGTTGCGCCGACGGGCGATTGAGGTTGCAACCCACCCCCACCACTTTCTGGATCGGGTTCAGCCGCTGCTGCCAGCGCTGCCGTTCGGGATCGTCGGACAGCACATGCTCCATGAACAGGAAGCGCCCGCCTGGCCGCAGCACCCGCTTCACCTCGGCCAGCACCTGGCCGACATCCTGCACACTGCACAGCGTGAGGCAGCACACCACCGTGTCGAAGCTGCCATCGGCAAACGGCAGTTTCTCCCCCGCGCCGGGCACGGATTTGATCGGCACCGGCGAGCCCGCCAGATGCGCCGCCGCGCGCCGGTTCATGCCTTCAGATGGCTCCACAACGGTGAGGCTGCTCACCTTGGCGGGATCGTAAAAGGGCAAGGTCGCGCCTGAGCCAAACCCGATTTCCAGCACCTCGCCCGTCGCCTGGCTCACCAGCGCCTGGCGCCGCCGCATGATGTTGGGATGGCCCAGCGCCTTGTCGAGCAGCCACGGGAAGATGGTTTCGGAATAAAGCCCCATGCATTCGATGGTTGCACGGGGTTGGCGCACTGCCAAGCCAAGGCTAGTGTCAGGTCATGCGGATCATGCTTGCCCTCGTCGCCCTGTTGCTTGTGTCGTGCAGCAAGGAAGCCGCTGCGCCCGCCGGCAATGAGCAGGCGGTGATCGACAAGGCGAATGCGGATGTGATGGCGGCGGAGGCGGAGGCGGGCGCCAAGTAGGCGCGGCCGGCGGCAGAGCCGCCGAGTCCGCTGAGGGGTGAAGCAAGGAAGAGAAGGAAGAGCGTGGCGAAGCCACGCCGTCAGACGAATCAAAAAGGGCGGTCCCGAGGGACCGCCCTTTTCGTTCGCTGGCCGGATTTCGTTGAGTCTGGCGGCAGCTTGCGCTGCCGCCAGCCAACTCAATCTTAGAAATCCATGCCGCCCATGCCGCCCATGCCGCCGCCGGGCATGCCGCCGCCACCCTTGTCGTCAGCCGGCAGATCGGTGATCGCGGCTTCCGTGGTGATCAGCAGCGAGGCCACCGAAGCGGCATCCTGCAGCGCGGTGCGCACGACCTTGGTCGGGTCGATCACGCCGGCCTTGACCAGGTTTTCGTACACGTCGGTCTGGGCGTTGAAGCCCACGGTCTGGTCGCCGCCTTCCAGCAGCTTGCCAGCCACAACGCCGCCATCATGGCCCGCATTGATCGCGATCTGGCGCAGCGGGGCCTGGATGGCCTTGCGCACGATATCGATGCCGCGGGTCTGGTCGTCGTTGGCGCCCTTCATGCCGTCGAGCGCGCGGGTGGCATACAGCAGAGCCGTGCCGCCGCCCGGAACGATGCCTTCTTCCACCGCAGCGCGGGTGGCGTGCAGGGCATCATCAACGCGGTCCTTGCGTTCTTTCACTTCGACTTCGGTGCTGCCACCAACCTTGAGCACGGCCACACCGCCGGCCAGCTTGGCCAGACGTTCCTGCAGCTTTTCACGGTCGTAATCGCTGGTGGTGATTTCGATCTGGGCGCGGATCTGTTCCACGCGCGCCTTGATCGCATCGGCAGCGCCTTCGCCGTCAACAATGACCGTGTTGTCCTTGTCGATGGTGACGCGCTTGGCCTTACCCAGCATGGCCAGCGTGACATTTTCCAGCTTGATGCCCAGATCTTCGCTGATCATCTCACCAGCGGTCAGCGTGGCGATGTCTTCCAGCATCGCCTTGCGGCGATCGCCGAAGCCCGGCGCCTTCACGGCAGCAACCTTCAGGCCGCCGCGCAGCTTGTTGACCACCAGGGTGGCCAGCGCTTCGCCTTCGATGTCTTCAGCGATGATCAGCAGCGGGCGACCCGACTGCACCACGGCTTCCAGCACCGGCAGCATTGCCTGAAGGCTCGACAGCTTCTTTTCGTGGATCAGGATGTAGGGGTTCTCAAGCTCCACCTGCATCTTTTCGGCGTTGGTGATGAAATAGGGGCTCAGATAGCCACGATCGAACTGCATGCCTTCGACCACGTCCAGCTCGCTGTCCATGCCCTTGGCTTCTTCGACGGTGATCACGCCTTCCTTGCCAACCTTTTCCATGGCCTTGGCGATCATGTCGCCAATTTCGGTTTCACCGTTGGCCGAAATCGTGCCGACCTGGGCGATTTCCGACGAGCCGGACACCGGCTTGGAACGCGCCTGAAGATCAGCCACAACCTTGATCACGGCCATGTCGATGCCGCGCTTCAGATCCATCGGGTTCATGCCGGCGGCGACCGACTTCATGCCTTCACGCACGATGGCCTGGGCCAGCACGGTGGCAGTGGTGGTGCCGTCACCGGCAGCGTCGTTGGTCTTGGAAGCGACTTCGCGCACCATCTGGGCGCCGAGGTTCTCGAACTTGTCCTTCAGTTCGATTTCCTTGGCCACCGACACACCGTCCTTGGTGATGCGCGGGGCGCCGAAGCTCTTTTCGATGACCACGTTGCGGCCCTTGGGACCCAGCGTCACCTTCACGGCATCAGCGAGGATATCAACGCCACGGATGATGCGTTCACGCGCATCACGACCAAATTTCACGTCCTTGGCAGCCATTTGCCTTGCTCCTTTGAATGTCTTTTGAAATCAGCGATTTGCGATCTGGGATCACATGATCCCGAGGATATCGCTTTCCTTCATGATCAGCAGATCTTCACCGTTCAGCTTGACCTCGGTGCCCGACCACTTGCCGAACAGGATACGATCACCGGCCTTCACTTCCAGCGGCGTCACGGTGCCGTTGTCGGCGCGGGCGCCGGTGCCGACGGAGACGACTTCGCCTTCCTGCGGCTTTTCCTTGGCGGAATCGGGGATGATGATGCCGCCAGCGGTCTTGGCTTCGGCTTCGACGCGGCGAACCAGCACGCGATCATGGAGTGGACGGAATGCCATGTTTCCCTCTTTCGATTTGCAGTGTTTGCGAAAATTCGGCCGCTGTTGGCACTCACCAGAAGCGAGTGCCAGCGGCTGAATTGGCATATGGGTCCGGCCTGCAGAGTCGTCAAGGGCCCGCCAACGCGAATGCGGGGCTGTCGCGAGAATGTCATTTTGCCGTCTGGACAAGGCGGCACCTTAGCCACCACAACCGCGTTCATGGTTCGCCCGCGTTCTGCCCTCACCTCCGCGCTTTGCGCCGCCCTTCTGCTGGCCGGATGCGGCGGCGGCGGTGGCAGCAGCAGTGGGCCGATCGCTGTCGCCCCTTCGCCCACGCCCACCCCCACAGCGCAATGCACGCTGCGTGATCGGCAATTGTGGGCCGAAGCGCAGATCCGCCAATGGTATCTGTTCCCGGAAGACCTGCCGGCCAGCCTGTCGCCCGACGGCTTTGCCACCGTGCAGGCCTATATCGACGCGCTCACCGCCAATGCGCGCGCCGCCAACAAGGATCGCTTCTTCACCTACATCACCTCCATCGCCGAGGAGAATGCCTTCTTCTCCTCCGGGCAGACGGCGGCGTTCGGCATCCGGCTGGAGTATGACAGCACGGCCCGGCGCACCTATATCCTGGATGTGTTCGAAACCGGCCCGGCCTTTGCTGCCGGCTTTGATCGCGGCGCCGAAATCCTTGCCATCGGCACCACGCCGGAAAATCTGGTGCCTGTCCCTACCCTGTTTGCGCAAGGCGGATCGGCCGCCGTGTCCGACGCGCTGGGGCCCAGCCAGGTCGGCGTCACCCGCAGCATCCGCTTCACGCTGAACGGCACGGAGCGCACCGTCACCATCACCCGCGCCGAATTCAACATCCCGCCGGTTTCCAGCCGTTTTGGCGTGCAGACCTATGACCAGCCGGGGCTGGGCCGCGTTGGCTATGTCAATCTGCGCAGCTTCATCAGCACTGCCGAAACCCCGCTGCGCGACGCCTTCGCCCGCTTCCGCAGCGAAGGCGCCACCAACATCATCGTCGATTTCCGCTACAATGGCGGCGGCCTGGTGCGCCTTGCCGAAGTGATGGGCGACCTGATGGGCCAGAACCGCCAGGCCAGCGACGTGTTCAGCTTCACCACGTTCCGCCCATCGAAATCGGCGGAAAACGAAACCCGCCTGTTCCGTTCCGCCGCACAGGCGGTGGCGCCAAGCAACCTTGCCTTCATCACCACCGATGGCAGCGCATCAGCCAGCGAACTGGTGATCAATTCGATGCTGCCCTATTTCCAGAACCGGATCACGCTGGTGGGCGAGAACACATCGGGCAAGCCGGTGGGCCAGATCGCCATCGATCGCGCCGCCTGTGATGATCGGCTGCGGATCGTTGCCTTCGCCACCCAGAACGCCAGCCGCCAGGGCGATTATTACAATGGCCTGGCGCCCTATCTGCCGTCACGCGGCGGGCGCACCTGCGCGGCCAGCGATGATTTCCGGGCCGTAATGGGCAACCCGGCCGAAGCCTCCACCGCGCGGGCCATCTCTGCCCTTCGCGGGGAAAACTGCACCACCATCGCCGCGGCAGCCGGCGACATCCGCGAACAGTCGCTCGGCCGCCAGCCGCTGCTCGCCCGCACGCCCAGCGCCGCCCAGCGCGAGATGCCGGGGACGTTCTGAGGCTTCACACCTTCAGCAGCTGCTTGCCGAAGTTCTTGCCTTCGAACAGACGGCGCAACGTGGCCGGGCAATTCTCGAAGCCGTGCGCCACATCTTCAGCGGTCTTCAGCTTGCCGGCCGCCATCAGCTTGGCCAGTTCGGCCACCCCCTCGCCATAACGCTTGGCGAAATCGAGGATGATGAACCCCTCCATCCGCCCGCGCATCACGGTGAGGTTCATATAATTGCGCAGGCCCGGTGAGCGATCCTCGGCGGTGTCGTTGTAGCTAGAAATCCCGCCGCACAGCACGACCCGCGCCCGCAGCGCCAGATTGGCCAGCGCCGCATCCAATATCTCGCCGCCAACATTTTCAAACACCACGTTCACGCCCTTGGGGGCATGTTCGCGGATCTGGCGCGCGACATTGCCGGCGCGATAATCGATGCAGGCATCGGCGCCGGCCTGTTCGACCACCCAGCCGCACTTCTCTGCACCACCGGCAATGCCGATCACCTTGCAACCCAGGGCCTTGGCCACCTGCACCACCACGCTGCCGGTGGCGCCCGCTGCGCCCGATACCAGCACCGTGTCGCCGGCCTTGGGCTGGCCGATTTCGGTGAGGCCGAACCAGGCGGTGAGGCCTGTCACGCCGAACACGCCGAGCGCCTGTTCCGGCGTGATGCCGGCGCGCAGCTTGGTCACCGGGCCGGTTTCGGTCATCCCGTCAGTGAGCGCATGCTCCTGCCAGCCAAAGGTGCCCTGCACCACGTCACCGACGTCGAAGCCTGGGTGCTTGCTCGCCACCACTTCGCCAATGCCGCCAGCGCGCACCACGCCGCCGATCGGCACCGCCGGCAAATAGGTATCGCCGCCCAGCCAGCCGCGCTGGGTGGGATCGAAGGAGAAGTGGGTGAGGCGAACAAGGAACTGCCCCTCGCCCACCTCGGGCATCGACACCGTGACCAGATCGAAATCACTGTCTTTCAGCGGACCGTTCGGGCGGGATTTCAGCAACCAGCGGCGTGTCGTCGTCATTTGAACAGGCTCCCCAAAATTCCGCGCACCAGGCTCTTGCCCACGCTGCCGGCCAATTGCCGGCCGATGCTGGTGGCCGCCGATCGCGCCACCGATTCAATCACCTTGTCGGTCGTGCTCGGCCGGGCGGCAGCGCGCACGCGGGCCGCTTCCAGCCGGGCGGCATCACGCTCGCGCTGGGCCGCCAGCCGAGCGGCCTCCTTGGCGGCCTGGGCATCCAGCTTCGCTTCTTCCTTGGCGGCTTGCGCGTCCAGCTTGGCCTGCAACGCAGCGGCCTTCTCGGCTTCGGCCTGGCCGGCCTGTTCCTCACGCTTCATCACCAGCAGTTCGGCGGCGGAATCGCGATCGATGCGCTCCTCATATTTGCCGGCGTAGGGCGAGGCGTTGATCACGTCCATGCGCTCGCCCGGTGTCAGCGGGCCAACGCGGCTGCGCGGCGGCGCGATGCGGGTGCGCTCCACCGGTGAAGGCGCGCCATCGGGCATCAGGGTGGAGACCAGCGCTTCCCCCACCTTCATCTCGGTGATGACCGCGGCCACATCCAGGCGCGGATTGGGCCGGAAGGTCTCGCTCGCCGATTTGATCGCCCTTGCGTCGCGCGGCGTGAAGGCGCGCAGCGCATGCTGCACCCGGTTGCCCAGCTGGCCCGCCACCTTTTCCGGGATATCGATCGGGTTCTGCGTGACGAAATAGACGCCCACGCCCTTGGAACGGATCAGGCGCACCACCTGCTCCACCTTGTCCATCAGCGCGTCGGGCGCCTCGTCGAACAGCAGGTGCGCTTCATCAAAGAAGAACACCAGCTTGGGCTTGTCGGGATCGCCCACTTCGGGGAGCGTCTCGAACAGTTCCGACAGCAGCCACAGCAGGAAGGTCGCATAGAGCCGCGGGCTGTTCATCAGCTTGTCGGCCGCCAGGATATTCACCCGGCCGCGGCCCTTGCCATCCAGCGCGATGAAATCGGTGATGTCGAAGGCCGGCTCCCCGAAAAACGCCGCGCCGCCCTGGCTGTCGAGCGTGAGCAACTGGCGCTGGATCGAGCCAACACTGGCCTTGGTCACATTGCCATATTTGCTCGACAACTCGGCGGCATTGTCGGCACACCAGGCCAGCATCGCCTGCAGATCTTCCAGATCCAGCAGCAGCAGATCATGTTCATCGGCATAGCGGAAGGCGATGGTGAGCACGCCTTCCTGCGTGTCGTTCAGCCCCATAAGCCGAGACAGCAGCAGCGGCCCCATTTCGGAAATCGTGGTGCGGATTGGGTGGCCCTGTTCACCAAACAGATCCCAGAACACGACCGGCATCGATTCCCAGTCATAATCTTCCATCTTCATTTCCATGGCGCGTTTGGCCGTCCAGCCCGCCGCCTCGCTGCCGGCCTTGGCCATGCCGGCGATATCGCCCTTCACATCGGCCAGGAACACCGGCACGCCGGCGCGGGCAAAGCCCTCGGCGAGACCCTGCAAGGTGACGGTCTTGCCGGTGCCGGTCGCGCCGGCGATCAGCCCGTGGCGGTTGGCGCGTTTCAGCACCAGGGATTGCGGGGCATCCTGATCCGACAGGCCGATGAGCAGGGAATCGGTCACGAGGGTTCTCCTTTTCCGGCAGTTTCAGCGCGTTGGCCGCGTCACGTCCAGCCGGAAGATGTCGGGCCGGGCATAATGGCCGGCAGCATCGAAATCGAAACGGGCACGCACGATATCGAGCAGGTCAACTTCGGCGGTGATTAGCCCCTCGCCGCCCCGCAGCGGCCCCGCCAACACCTCGCCCATGGGGGAGACAATCACGCTGCCGCCGGCAATGATCGGCGAATCGGCAGGCCGGTCCACCAGGGTGATCGGATCGCCCAGCGCGGTCTGCGTCGGCCCCAGCCACTGGCAAGCCGAAACCACGAAGCAGCGGCCTTCGTGCGCGATGTGGCGCATGGCGATTTCCCATTGCGGCCGTTCATCCACGGTGGGCGCCGCCCAGATGGTGACGCCCTGTTCGTACATGGCGAACCGCAACGCCGGCATGAAATTCTCCCAGCAGATCACCGCGCCGATCTTGCCGACCGGGCTGTCAAAGGCGCGCACATCGCTGCCATCGCCCATGCCCCACACCAGGCGCTCTGCGGCCGTGGGCATCAGCTTGCGACGGTGCCCGGCCAGCCGGCCATCGGGCGCGAAGTGCAGCGCCGTGCAATACAAGGTCGCCCCATCGCGGACGATGGCGCCGACAATCATCGTGCAGCCCAGATCAGCGGCCAGATCGGCCAGCGCCAGCACTTCGGGCCCATCAAGATCAATCGCCTGTTCCCAATAGCGCCGGAAGGCATCGCGCCCGCCCGGCGTGCGATAGCCCAGCCGCACGCCAAAGTCCGCGCCCTTGGGATAGCCGCCCAACAGCGCCTCCGGCAGCACCAGCAGATCCGGATTGGCGGCTTTCAACTCGTCCCGCCGTTCCATCAGCGCTTCCAGCGTTTCGGCCGTGGTCGCCCGGCTGCCGATCTGCAGCGCCGCCAATCGCGCCTTGCCCGTGGGTATCGTCATGCCGCCTCCAATCGTGCCATCGCCCAGCGTGCGGCATCGGCCACCACCAGATCTTCGCTGCCCAAGTGCGCCTGCACCGCCGGGATCAACGCTGCTTCGCCGCTGTTGCCCGCCGCATAGAGGCAATTGCGGATGAAGCGATTGACCCCGATGCGCTTGATGGCCGAACCGGAGAAGAGCGCGCGGAAGCCCGTATCGTCAAGCGCCAGCAGTTCGGCCAGTTTCGGCGCCGTTAGGGCAGCGCGCGGCAGAAAGGCCGGTTCCTCCGTGGCAGCTGCAAAACGGTTCCACGGGCACACGGCGAGGCAATCATCACAGCCATAGATGCGGTTTGCCATGGGCGCCCGGAATTCCTCCGGGATCGGGCCTTTATGCTCGATGGTGAGATAGGCGAGGCAGCGCCGCGCATCGAGGCGATAGGGCGACGGGAAGGCCTTCGTCGGGCAGGCCGTCTGGCAGCGGGTGCAACTGCCGCAGCGATCAGCGTGCGGCGCGTCCGCCGCCAAATCGAGCGTGGTGTAAATCGCGCCAAGGAACAGCCAAGAGCCGTGTTTGCGCGACACAAGATTGGTGTGCTTGCCCTGCCAGCCCAGCCCGGCGACGGCGGCCAGCGGCTTTTCCATCACCGGGGCGGTATCGACGAACACCTTCAGTTCGCCGCCCGCCTCAGCCACCAGCCAACGCGCCAGCGCCTTCAGCCGCTTCTTGATCAGATCATGATAATCGCGGTTCCAGGCATAGACGGAGATCACGCCCGTATCGCCCTGCCCTGCCAGCCGCAGCGGATCGAGCGGCGGCGCATAGCTGGTGCCGAGCATGATCACGCTCTTCACATCCGGCCACAGCCCCTTGGGCGACGCGCGTTCATCGGCGCGTTCCGGCATCCAGATCATGTCGCCGTGGCAGCCATCCGCCAGCCATTGCCGCAATCGCGCGCCCGCTTCCGGGATCGCATCGGCCGTGGTGATGCCGATATCGGCAAAGCCTTGGGTAAGCGCCTCGGCCTTCAACCGGGCAATCAGCTCAGCGTTTTCAGCCAATCGACCACCATCGCCGTGACACGGTCTTCCAGTTCGCCCCAGAACAGCCAGTGCGGCGCGCCCGGCAGTTCCTGATAATCGATCTGGCCGGTGAGATTGCGCGCCGTCGCCCGCGCGATGCCGGGCGGCGTGATGCGATCATTCAGGCCCACCACCACCAGCGCCGGCTGGTTCAGGCGCGCATAATCCACCCGCGTCACATTGCCGAACAACGGCGGCAGCGCCATTTCGGCGAGCACACGGCCCGAATCCCACACCAGCGCGGCGATTTCCTTTTGGGTCACATCCTCGGGCACGCCGTTGAAAATGCCCCAGCGCGCGCCGGCTTCGTCACACAGGGTCGGTTGTTCCCACCAGCCCCATTTCAGCACGACATTCTTCAGCGTCTTGACCGGATCAAGGCTGGGGGATTGGCTGTTGGCCGCCGCTGCCGGCGACAGCAGCACCAGGCCGGCATGCGGAATTCGCTGCGCCACCATCTGCGCCAGCAACCCGCCCATCGAATGGCCCAGGATCACCGGCGGCGCGCCCAGCTTGCCGGCTTCGGCGACCAGGTGATCCACATAGGCGGTGATGGAAAGTTCCCCCAGCGCCGCGTGCGGCGGCAGGCTCACCGGCCGATCGTGGAACAGGATGCACGGCGCGTGGGTGCGATGGCCGGCTTCCTCCAGCACGGGGCGCAGCCGGTCAAAGGTGGCCGGCGTCGACCACATGCCGTGGATGAGGAGAACGGGCGGTTTCAGCACACCACGCCCGTGGAGGCCAACACGCCCAGCGTGACGATATCCGATGCACTGCTGTTCATCGGCACGATCTGGACCGGTTTCGACATGTTGACCAGCATCGGGCCAACCACGCGCAGATTGGCCACTTCCTTGATCAGTTTCGCCGCGATGTTGGCGCTGTGCAGGCCGGGCATGATCAGCACATTGGCCGGGCCGGAAAGCCGATTGAACGGATATTGCGCCCGCATCGCCGGATTGAGCGCCACATCGGCCGACATTTCACCTTCATATTCAAAACCGACCTGGCGATTGTCGAGCAGCTTCACCGCATCGCGGACATTGTCGACAAACTCGCCACGCGGATTGCCGAAATTGCTGTAGCTCAGGAAGGCAACGCGCGGTTCCTGCCCCAGCCGGCGCGCCACGGCCGCCGTTTCGATGGCGATGGTGGCCAGCGACTCCGCCGAAGGCCGCTCGGTCACGGTGGTATCGGCCACAAAAATCGTCTGCTGCTTGCCCACCAGCATGTGGATGCCGAACGGGCGGCAGCCGGGTGCCGGATCGATCACCTGCCGCACCTGACGATAGGTGGTGGCAAAATTGCGGGTAACGCCGGTGAGCATCAGATCGGCTTCGCCCATCGCCACCAGCAGCGCGCCAAACACGTTGCGCTCATGGTTCACCATGCGCTGCACGTCACGGTGCAGCATGCCGCGCCGCTGCAGGCGTTCATACAGATACTCGACCATGCGCGGCACCAGCGGCGAAATCGCACTGTTGTGGATCTCGAAACTGTCGATGTCCTCCACACCCAGCCGCGCCAGGCCTTCGCGCACCGGCCCCTCGCGGCCGACCAGCACCGGCGTGCCGTATCCGCTGTTCTTCCAGTTCATCGCGGCGCGCAGCACCACATCCTGTTCGGCTTCGGCAAACACGGCCCGGCGTGGGCGGCTCTGGGCGCTTTCGATGGCGCCCTGCAGGATCGAGGTGGTGGGATTCAGCCGCCCGCGCAGTTCCTGGCGATAGGCGTCTTCATCAAAGAACGGCTTCCTCGCCGCACCCGATGCCATGGCGGCCTTGGCGACGGCGGTGGGGATATGTTCGATCAGGCGCGGATCGAACGGCGCCGGGATGATATATTCCGGGCCGAAATTGCGCGACTTGCCGCCGTAGGCTGCGGCCACTTCATCGGGCACCGGCATGCGCGCCAGGCTGGCGATGGCGTTGGCGGCGGCCAGCTTCATCTGCTCGTTGATGGCGGTTGCCCGCACGTCCAGCGCGCCCCGGAACAGATAGGGGAAGCACAGCACGTTGTTGACCTGATTGGGATAATCGCTGCGCCCCGTCGCCACGATGGCATCGCCGCGCACCTTGTGCACTTCTTCCGGCGTGATTTCCGGATCGGGGTTGGCCATGGCAAAGATGATCGGATTGGGCGCCATGCTGGCCACCATTTCGGGGCTCACGGCGCCTTTCTGGCTCAGGCCCATGAACACATCGGCGCCCACCATGGCTTCTTCCAGGGAACGCGCCGGGGTATCGGCGGCATGGGCCGATTTCCACTGGTTCATGCCCTTTTCGCGGCCCTTGTAGATCACGCCGCTGGTATCACACATGATGACATGCCTGACGCCATAGAGCTTGATCAGTTCGGTGCAGGCGATGGCCGCCGCACCCGCGCCGTTCACCACCATCTTCACATCGGCCGGGTTGCGCCCGGTCAGATGCAGGGCGTTGATCAGGCCGGCGGCGGCCACGATGGCGGTGCCGTGCTGATCATCGTGAAAGACCGGAATATTCATCCGTTCCTTCAACGTGGTTTCGATGATGAAGCATTCGGGTGCCTTGATATCCTCAAGGTTGATGCCGCCGAACGACGGCTCCAGCAGTTCCACGCAGGCGATGAACTTGTCGACGTCCTCGGTGTCCACTTCCAGATCGATGCTGTCGATATCGGCAAAGCGCTTGAACAGCACCGCCTTGCCTTCCATCACCGGCTTTGATGCCAGCGC
>JAIXQM010000169.1 GCA_027485735.1 Sphingomonadales bacterium
ACAAGCCCCCCGCCGCGGATGCGGCGCTGGACAAGCAACCTCGGGTCAGGCTAAGCGCTGCGACAAATCGTAACAGTTTGAAGGACAGGGGCTGAGCCATGGCCGGAGCCAAGACCCACAGCTATCATATTCTCAATCCGTCATCGCGCCCGCTGATGATGTCGATGGCGGTGCTGATCCTTGCCGCTGGCGCGATCGGCTGGATGCACAAGACCGGTTGGGGCATGCCTGCCTTCTTTGCCGGCCTCGCGGCTGTCGCTGCCATGTTCTTTCTGTGGTGGAAGGATGTCGTCCACGAAGCCAACACCGGCGATCACACGCCGGTTGTGCAGCTGCACCACCGTTATGGCATGATCCTGTTCATCGCGTCGGAAGTGATGTTCTTCGTCGCCTGGTTCTGGGCCTATTTCAACGCCGCCCTGTACCCGTCGATGCACGAAGGCATCGGAGGCGTGTGGCCGCCCAAGGGTATCGAACTGCTCGATCCGTTCGTGTTCCCGCTACTCAACACGCTGATCCTGCTGCTTTCGGGCACCAGCGTCACCTGGGCGCACCACGCGCTGATCCACGATGATCGCAAGGGCCTGAAGCAGGGCCTGTGGGTGACGATCGCGCTCGGCCTGATCTTCACCTGCGTGCAGGCCTATGAATATTATCACGCCGAATATGGCATGGCCGACAGCATCTATGGCGCCGCTTTCTACATGGCGACCGGCTTCCACGGCTTCCATGTCATCGTGGGCACCATCTTCCTGATGGTGTGCCTGGCCCGCACCTACAAGGGTGATTTCACCTCGCGACAGCACTTCGGTTTCGAAGCGGCAGCGTGGTATTGGCACTTCGTGGACGTGGTGTGGCTGTTCCTGTTCATCGCCATCTATGTGTGGGGTTCGAACTTCGGCGCGGCTGTGGCCCCCCACGCGTTTGGCTGAAACGCCAACAATCGGGCCCACACCCATTCAAGTTGCACTGAGGGGCTGCTGTCCACGCTGTGGCAGCGGCCCCTTGTTTGTTGGCCTGCTCAAGATGGCGCCGCGCTGTTCCGCGTGCAGCCTGGATTATGGTCGCTTCAACGTTGGCGATGGGGCCGCGCCGTTCCTCATTTTCATCGTCGCCACCATCGTCATCATCGCCAGCCAGGTGACCGAGGCCAAGCTTGCCCCGCCGTGGTGGGTGCATGTGTTGTTGTGGGGGCCAATCACGCTCGGCCTGTCGCTGGGGCTGATGCGACTGGCCAAGGGCCTCTTCGTCGCACTTGAGTTTCGCAATGATGCCGGCGAGGGACAGGCATGAACCGCCGCATCCCGATCATCCCCACCATCATCACCGCCGTTGGCATCCTGATCCTGTGTGCGCTGGGTAAATGGCAGCTTGATCGGCGGGCGTGGAAGCATGATCTGATCACCCGGCTGGCGGCCGCGCCGAATCTGCCGGAAGTGACGCCGGAAGAATTTCGCGCCGCGATGATGGGCGATGTGTCCATCCAGTATCGCCGCGCCAGCATCGATTGCCGCGCCGGCGACAAGAAACCTTATGATCTTCGTCCCGGCAGCTCCGCCGGTGGCACATCCGGCTTCTATGTCGTGGTCTCCTGCCGACCCAACAGCCGCCCGCCCGAAATCGTGGCGGTGGCGGGCTGGACGAAGCGCGTGGACGCGAAAGACGTCGTGATCACCCTCGATCACCAACTGACCGGCACGGTGATCGAGCGCCCCTATGGCAATGTGCCTGATCGCCCGCGGTTCATGCTGATTCCGGATGAGGCGATCCCGCCGCTCGGCCGGCCGCTGCAGCCGCGCGCTGCCGATCTGCCCGACAATCACCTGGCCTATGCCGGGCAATGGTTCGGCCTCGCCATCGCGCTGGCCGCCATCTACGGCCTCTATCTGCGGCGGCGCCCGGTTGCGCCGGCGGCCAAGCCCGAATAACGGGAACCCGTCATGCGCTATGTCTCCACACGGGGTGTCGCCCCGATCCTCGATTTCGAAGCCGCCACACTGGCCGGCCTGGCCAGTGACGGCGGGCTGTATGTGCCCGAATCCTGGCCGCGCTTCAGCGAAGCCGAGATCGCGGCCATGGCCGGCCTGCCTTATGTTGAAGTCGCGGTTCGCGTGTGCCAGCGCTTCACGGCAGGCTGCCTCGACGAGACGGCGTTGCGCCAGATCTTCACCGCCGCTTATGGCCGCTTCGCCCACGCCGCGGTGGCGCCGCTAAAGCAGCTCGATCACCGGCATTTCCTGCTTGAACTCTTCCACGGGCCAACACTGGCGTTCAAGGATGTGGCCCTGCAGGCGCTCGGCCTGGTGTTTGAACGCTTTCTCGCCCAATCAGGCCAGCACATCACCGTTATTGGCGCGACCTCCGGCGACACTGGCTCGGCCGCCATCGATGCGCTCGCCGGCCTCTCGGGCGTAGAAGTCTACATGCTGCACCCCGATGGCCGGGTGAGCGAAGTGCAGCGCCGGCAGATGACGACGGTGCTGGATTCCAACATCCACAATATCGCCATCGACGGCAATTTCGACGACGCGCAGGCCATCGTGAAGGCGATGTTCAACGATGCGGCTTTCGCGGCCCGCTTCCCGCTGGCCGCGGTGAACAGCATCAACTGGGCGCGGCTGCTGTTCCAGGTCGTCTATTATTTCACATCCGCTCTCTCGCTGGGTGCGCCGCACCGCGCCGTGTCCTACGCCGTGCCCACCGG
>JAIXQM010000051.1 GCA_027485735.1 Sphingomonadales bacterium
CGAAATCACCTGTTACCAGTGCTGTAACTCCCCTGGCGGACGGAAGGGATCGACCATGCACAATATCAGCCAGGGATTTTGCCCGGCATGACGGCATTGCCCGATCTTTCCATCGAATTTGTGCAGGCCCTGCTGCCCTTCATCGCGGTCGGCTTCCTGGCGCAGCTGGTTGATGGTGCGCTGGGCATGGCTTTTGGCCTGATCACCAATCTGATGCTGGTTGGCATGGTGGGGCTGGTGCCGGCGCGGGCGTCGGCCAATGTTCATCTGGTCGAATGTTTCACCACGGCAGCCTCTGCGATCAGCCACATCATTTACCGCAACGTCGATTGGAGCCTGCTGGCCCGGCTGGCGATACCGGGCATGATTGGCGGAGCGGCCGGCGCCTATGTCCTCTCCAATATCGATGCCAGCGTCGCGCGGCCGTTCGTGATGGCCTATCTCGCTGGCATCGGCCTCTATCTGCTGTGGCGCGCATGGCGGCTGGATCATGGGCCGCCGCGCCGTGCACCGCGCCTGGTGCCGCCGCTTGGCCTACTGGGCGGCTTTCTGGATGCGGCGGGCGGCGGCGGTTGGGGGCCAATCGTCACGTCCAACCTGTTGATTCAGGGCGCTTCGCCGCGCACCACCATCGGCACTGTGAACACCGCCGAATTCCTGGTGACGATGGCGATTTCGGTCAGCTTTGTCACCCAACTGGGGCCGGAGGCCTTTTCCACGGCCGTGATCGGCCTGGTGATTGGCGGCCTGCTGGCCGCACCGCTGGGCGCCATCATTGCCAGCCGGGTCCCCGCCGGACGCCTGCTGGTGATGGTGGGCCTGATGCTGGTGGCCAGCAGCATCTACAGCCTGTGGCTGGCGCTGGCCTGAAAAGGCCGGCATCCGTGGAAACCCCGGCTGGCGCATTGAAGCGATCGCCGCTGTAATATGCCCGTTACTCTGTTTGAGGAGATGGGTATGAACCTGCACCACGATGCTATGGTTCTGGTTGCTGACGGCCAGAAATATCTGCTGCTCCGCAACAGCGGAGATTTTCGCAATCCAGTTCTGAAAGTGGAGGCAAGCGCCGAACGCAGCGGTGCGCCGACCCGCGATCTGGGTAGCGATCAGCCGGGCCGGGCCTTTTCAAGTGCGGGTGGTACGCCCAGCGCGATGGAGCAGACCGACTTGCATCAACAAGCCGAGGATCGTTTTGCCGCCGAAGCAGCCGCCCTGCTTGCCCGCCGTGCAGGGGGTGATGATGGGACGGAGATCGTGGTCGTGGCCCCTCCGCGCACCCTTGCCGAACTGCGCCGCCACTACAGCCGGGAGGTGAGCGCCCGCATCGTCGCCGAAATCGACAAGGATCTGACCGGCCATCCGGTCGACGAGATTGCGGCCATCATTATCCGCTGAGCGCGCGTCAAACCCGATTGCCTCCTGCTGCCCGGGTGCTAACACGGCGGCAACAGGGAGAATGATCATGCGTGCTGCGTGGATGATGGCGGCCAGCCTGGCGGCGATGCTGGCTGGGCAGGGTATGGCGGCGGAAGCGGCAAAGCCGGCCTCACCGGCGGGCGTCGAAGCCTATTTCACTGGCCTGAAATGGCGCAACATCGGGCCGGCGCGTGGTGGCCGTTCCATATCGACCATGGGCAGCGTAAAACGTCCTAACGAATACTGGTTTGCCGCAGCCGGCGGCGGCCTGTGGAAGACAACCGACGGCGGCACCAGCTGGCAGCCGATGACCGACGGCAAGACCGACACCGCGGCCTTTGGCGGGGTGGCGGTGTGTGAGGCCAATCCCGATATCGTTTATGCGACCACCGGCGAAAGCCAGCTGCGCGGCAATGTGCTGCCCGGCAATGGTGTGTGGAAAACCGCAGATGGCGGCAAGACTTGGGCGAAGATCGGCCTGGCCGATGTCCAAAACTTCAGCCGCGTGCGGATTGCGCCCAAGGATTGCGACACCGTGTTTGTCGGCGGCTTTGGCCATTATGGTGCCGACAATCCCGATCGCGGCGTGTTCCGCACCAATGACGGCGGCAAGACGTGGAGCAAGGTGCTGTACCGTGATGCCAAGACCGGCGCCGTGGACATCAGCATCGATCCATCAAACCCCAATGTGGTTTATGCCGCGCTGTGGGAGGCCTGGCGCAAGCCGTGGGGCATGTCGAGCGGCGGGCCTGGCAGCGGCCTGTTCAAGAGTGTTGATGGCGGCACCAGCTGGGCCGAGATCAGCCGCGCGCCGGGCCTGCCGAAGGACGGCCTGCTCGGCAAGATCGGGGTGAGCGTGTCGCCGGTCGATCCCAACCGCGTGTACGCCATCATCGAGAATGAGGCGGCCGGCGGCGTCTATGCCAGCAATGATGGCGGCAAGACCTGGGAAAAGCGCAACGACAGCCGCGATCTGCGCCAGCGCGCCTTCTACTATACCCGCATCGTGGCGGACCCGAAGGACAAGGAGCGCGTGTATGTGCTCAACGTCAATTTCCACCGCTCCGATGACGGCGGCAAGACCTTCCCCAAGAAGATTCGCGTGCCGCACGGCGACAACCATGATCTGTGGATCGCGGCTGACGACAACAACCGCATGGTGCAGGCCAATGATGGCGGCGCCAATGTGTCCGTGAATGGCGGCACCAGTTGGACAAAGCAGAATTTCCCGACGGCGCAGATTTACCGTCTCAGCCTGACCGCCCATAAACCTTATTATGCCTGCGGCGGCCAGCAGGACAATTCGACCATCTGCGTGCCGTCGCGCGGCTGGGGCAACCAGAATGTGCTGGGCGGCCTCTATGGTATCGCCGTGGGTGGCGGCGA
>JAIXQM010000178.1 GCA_027485735.1 Sphingomonadales bacterium
CCCAACGCCCCGGCCTTGCCCGCCAGCGCCAGATCGGCCAGCGGCGCGGAACCCAGGCTGGCCACCAACTGCCCGGTCCAATCGCGCCAGCGCCCGCGCCCGGTGGCGGTGGCATTGAGCGGCGCTTTCAACCCGGCCAGTGTCGTCACCAGGCCACCAGTTGGCGCTGCCAGCTTGGCGTCGAGCGCGAACTTGTCCCGATCCGGTTCGGCATCAAGGTGCAGCGCCAGCGTGTCTCCGCCAGACACGGCGGCATCAAGATCAACCAGCGCCCGCCCGGCCTGGAGATCAAGCCGGCTTTTGGCGCGCAGCATGCGCTCCGGCCCGGCAATGCCCCTGGCCACAATCAGCCGGCCCAGTTCCAGCTTGCCGATACGGATATCGATATCGGGCAGGATGCGCGGATCGGTCACCGGCTTCAGGCGGGGCAGGCGTTCCAGCGTGGCATCGGGGATGATCAGTTCGGACGCCTCGAAGCGGTTGCTGATCAGCGCCCGTGGTGCCCAGTCGAGCAACACCCGCGGTGCGCGGGCAAAGCGACCGTCCTGATCGCGCAGTTCCACGCCTTCCAGCGTCGCCTTGCCCCACAGGCTGCCGCTGATGCGCGTCACGTGCAGTGAAATGCCATTGGCCAGGCTGAACTCGGCCAGCCGCCGTGCCGTCCAGTCGCGGCCGGATTGGGTGTCGAGCGCGAAGGGCAGGGCGATGATCAGCGCCAGCAACGCCAGCAGCGAAACCAGCAAGATGCGCCACCCGCGCATCAAAATGCCTGCCCGATTGAAACGTAGAACACCAGCCGGGGGTCACCCTTCTGCGGGTTCACCGGTGTGGCGATGTCCACCCGCACCGGGCCAAAGCCGGTGTAGAAGCGCGCGCCGATGCCCGCGCCCAGCGACAGCCGATCAAAGGCCGGCGTGGTGCCGGTGGAAACCTCGCCGGCGTCGACGAAGGCGACAATGCCCAGATCCTGGCCCAGCGCCTGGAAGCGATAGCGCGCTTCCACCGCCAGTTCGGTGAGGCTGTTGCCGCCGGTCGGCACATTGTCTTCATTGCGCGGACCAACGCCCTGGAACACATAACCGCGCACCGACCCGCCACCACCGGCATAGAAGCGCCGATCCGGCGCGATCACGCCACGATTGGCGCCAACAATGCTGCCCAGATGAAAGCGTCCGGCCAGCACCAGGCTGTCGCCGATCGGCTTGTAGGCCGTGGCTTCGAACTGGGCCTTGAGATAATTGAAATTGCTTTGGTTTCTGAGGGTGAACTCCGGGCTGAGGCGGGTGGTCAGCCGGAAGCCCCGGGATGGGTTGAGCAGATCGTCGGACCGGTCCCAGGTGACGTTGGCTGGCAGCGCCAACACCGTGAAGGTGCGGCGCGGGTCGCCCGGCACCGACCGGTCGCGCTGGCTGGTGATCAGCGCCTGGGCGCCGATGCTCCAAGTCCAGTCTTTCTGCCAGAGGATGTTGGATTCGCGCGCCAGTGCCGCCGATATGCCCAGCGTTTCGGCGGCAAAGGCGAATTGCTGGCTGGCCGTAAAGCCGCCGGCAACCAGCAATTGCCGATCGCGCTGGCCGAAATTGCGCTTGCGCAGTTCCACCTGCGCCACCTGCTCGCGCTGCGCGGCGACAGCACGGGCGGTGAAGGCGCCTTCGGGCGGGAACAGGTTGCGGTGGGTCCAGCTGCCTTCGGCGCGCACGCCCTGGCCGGTGGAAAAACCGCCGGACAGGGCGATGGTGCGCATTGGTGCGGCTTCGCTGTTGATATCGAGATTGACTGTCTGTGTGCCATCCTCGCGCACGGCGCCTTCGCCAGGCTTGATCGCCACCGCGCCGAACAGTCCGGTTTGCACCAGTGCACGGCGCAGATCCTCGCGGCCGGCGTTGCTGTAGCGGTCACCGGGCTTGAAGCGGGCGAGCAGGGCGACATGCTTTTCGTCCATGCCCTTCACGCCATTATCGATGCGGATGGCGCCAAACACGCCGCGCCGGCCAAGATCGACACTTTGCACCAGCGTGGCGTCGCGGCTGGCATGATCGATGGTGATATCGGGCAACGTAATGCGCGCGAACGGATAGCCGGCATCGGCAAGGCGGATCGGCAGGCCATCCTGCGCCGATTGCACGCGCGCGGCTTCCACTGCATCGCCCACCCGGATCGGCAACAGCCGGCCGACAATGCGGGCGGGGTCACTGCTGTTCACGGCACCCGGCGATGCCGTGATGGTGATTTCGCGGAAATTGTAGACGGGGCCGGGCTTGGCAACGACGCGCACGACGCTGGCCGGCGCGGCGGCGGTGCCCGGCGCGATGCTGATGCGGGCCTGGCCACCATAATGACCTATCGAGCGCAGCAGCAAATCGACCAGATCACGGTCTTCGGCGATGCGGCGGCCCAATTGTGCCAGGTTGGTCTCTTCGCCCCGATGCAGCCACAGCGTCGACAGACCGCGAAACTCATCGTCGAGGCCCAATTCGGCCAGTCCGCTGACTTCAACGCTGTATCGAACGGCGGCCTCCGGCGCATCAGCATCGCCGGAGCTGGTCGATTCGACATCAGGCCACGCCACAGCCTCGCCGCCGGGCAGATCGGGCAGAGGGGCTTGCGGCCCCGGAATATCGACGGTCACAGGCGGAGCGACAGGCTCGGCGGCTGGTGCTGGCGGCGGCGGTCCAGCAGGCGCAGTTTGGGCCTGCGCGGTTCCAGCAACAGTGGCGAGCAAGAAAGGCAGGAACCGATGCACCAGACCGGGTTTACCGGATGGGCAAGACAGCGCAAGGCGCACGCGCCTCTGGCGCTGGCCGTCGCTCTGGTGCAAGGGGCTGGGCATGGCGTCTCCCGGCTCTCCTGTTTCGCGTCCACCACAACGTGGCGGCGGCATCTTCATCGCCTTTGGGCTGGTGGCGGGTGCCGTTGGCGGCATGCTCGCCGGGCAGCCGTCTGTGGGGCTGCTGGCAGGGTTGGGCGTGGGTTTATTGGCGGCCATTCTGCTCGCTGTGCGCGACCGCCGCTGAACGTCGCATTGCGCTGGCGTTAAGCTGCGGTATCAAACGGCAGCATTTTCGAGGGATAACGCATGGCAAGCGGCCTGTTTGCATTGCTGGATGATGTTGCGGCGATCGCCAAGGTCGCGGCGGCCAGTATCGATGATGTAGGCACCATGGCGGCCGCCAGCCTGGATGATACCGCAGCGGCAGCGGCCAAGGCTTCGGCCAAGGCGGCCGGCGTGGTGGTGGATGATGCCGCCGTCACGCCGCGCTATGTCACCGGCTTTGCTGCGGATCGCGAACTCCCCATCGTCGCCAAGATCGCGCGCGGCAGCCTGAAGAACAAATTGGTGTTTCTGCTGCCCGGCGCGCTGGCGCTGTCCTATTTCCTGCCGGTGGTGATCACCCCGCTGCTGATGGCGGGCGGGGCGTTCCTGTGTTTCGAAGGCGCGGAAAAATTGTGGGAAAAGCTGAACCCGCATGATGAAGACGCCGCAGACGATGCTGGGATGGACCCAGTGGAGAAGGAGCGCACGATGGTATCGGGCGCCATCCGCACCGATCTCATCCTGTCGGCCGAAATCATGGCGATCGCGCTGGGCACGGTTGAACAGGAGCCCATCGCCGAACAGGCCGCCGCGCTGGTGGTGGTGGCGCTGGGAATTACCGCCATGGTCTACGGCGCCGTCGGGCTGATCGTGAAGGCCGATGATTTCGGGGTGTTCCTTGCCCGCAAGCGCAATGGCGCTGTGGCCGCGCTCGGGCGCGGTCTGGTCGTTGGCATGCCGCCGTTCCTTGTGGTTCTGGGCTGGGTTGGGCTGGCGGCCATGTTGTGGGTGGGCGGCCATATCGTGATCGACGGCCTGCACAAGTTCGGCGTCGATGCGCCGCATGATCTGCTGCATGCCGCCATGCACGCCGTGGAAGGCGCGGGTGGCTTTGCCACGTGGCTGGCCGAAGCGGGCGGCGCCGGGCTGTTCGGCGTTGCGCTCGGCGCGCTGATCGTGGCTGCGCTGCACGCCATCCCGCGGAAGGGCCATTGATTGCCCTTCGTTCATCGTGTATTGTTACGGCAATACACTGGAGCTTGACACCATGAAGAATGCCTTGATCGCTATCCTGTTGTGCGGTGTCGCCGTGGCGGCCTGCGATGCCCGGCGCGTTGATGAGAAGGAACAGGCCGAAGCGGCCGCGATCAGTGTCGACAAGGATTGGGATGAGGGCGCCGCCGGCGAGACCGGCGTGAACATCAAGGCCGACATGGAAAAGGGCGAGGTCGAGCTGAAGCTGCCCGGTGGCATTGCCGGCAAGGTGAGCATCCCGGACGGTATTGAATCCGATGCGAAATTCGATCTGGACGGGGTGGGCCGCTATCCTGGTGCCAAGCTGACCAGCGTGAACGTGCAAGCCAGTGGCAAGAATGGCGACGGCCGCGGTAAGGTGCTGCTGGGCTTCAGCGCGCCGGGCACGGCAACGCAGGTGGCAAGTTGGTATGCCAAGGCCCTGGCCGACAAGGGCCGCACCCCCAGCCGCAGCGGCAACACGCTCACCGGCACCACCGAAGATGGTGACCGCATGGTGATCGCCGTGGAAGATGGCGACACCGGCGTTGCCCGCGGCCGCATCACCATCAGCGATCGCAAGGGCTGATCCGCTTTAGAGCCTGCGCGC
>JAIXQM010000227.1 GCA_027485735.1 Sphingomonadales bacterium
ATGGGCGCCAAGGGCGCCGTGGAAATCATCTTCCGCCAGGATATCGGCGACAAGGACAAGATCGCCGCGCGCACCGCCGAATATGAAGCCCGCTTCGCCAATCCGTTCGTGGCGGCATCGATGGGCTTCATCGATGAAGTGATCATGCCGCATGCAACGCGGAAGCGGATCGCCATGGGCCTGCGCAAACTGCGGACGAAGACTCTCGAAAACCCATGGAAAAAGCACGACAATATTCCGTTGTAAGCGGGACGTGATGCCCGAAACCTATCTCGTCTGGAAATTCCTGCACATCACCGGCGTGGTGATGCTGATGGGCAACATCACCGTGACGGCGATCTGGAAGTTCTTCGCCGATCGTGACGGCCGCGGCCCGGTGCTGCAGTTCGCCCAGAAACTCATCACCTACACCGATTGGTCGATGACGGTGTGGGGCGTGGTGCTGACCATGGTTGGCGGCTATGGCCTTGCCATTCAAGGCCAATTTGATCTTGTCAGCGGCTGGCTGCTGTGGGCGCAACTGTGTTTCGTGGCGGCCGGGCTGATCTGGATGGGGCTGATTGTGCCGATCCAGATCAAGAGCGCGCGGATGGCGCGCCAGTTCGGTGATGGGCCAGTGCCCGATGCCTACAAGGCCTTGTCAAAACGATGGATTTTCTGGGGACTCATCTCCACCGTGCCACTGGTGACGGCGCTATGGCTGATGATTGCCCGGCCCGCCTGAGCGCTAAAGTGACGCCTCAGTTGCAGAAAAAAGACTTTTAAATGACAGTTCCGTGACAATCTTGTTGCATTCACGTGACATTGCTCGCATCATCCTCTCATCAAGTGTTTTGGGAGGTACATGATGCGCATCACGATAGTTCTTCTCGCCGCCGCAACGTTGGCAATGCCGGCTTTGGCTACCGAAGCTGGTTATGAGCAATGGCAGGTGAAGGTGCAGACCGCTGATCTCGATCTGTCGTCGGCCACTGGCCAGCGCGCGCTGGACAAGCGCCTGTCTCAAGCGGTGACGCGCCTGTGCGGCTACCCGGTCACCTTCACCCGTGACGAACTGGCGGCCTTTGATGCCTGCCGGACCGATGCGATGAAGGCTGCTGCGCCGCAGATTGATGCGGCCCGCGCCCGGCTCGCTGTGGCGGTTGCTTCCAACCGCTGAAATTCATTCAAGCCTGAACCCGAAAGGGCCGGTGCTCACGCGCCGGCCCTTTCGCATTCAGCGGGTTGGGGACACGCCTTCGAACTGCACCACGTCACCGGTCAGGGCGGCAAAGGCGGCAGCGATGGTGGCAAAGAACAAACGCATGGAAAATTCCGGAAATCAGAGGAGTGGCCGGCGCCGTTGCAGGGGATCAGCAGCGCCGGCCGGGGTATGAACGATGGATGCAGCCTGTGGGGGGACTGGCTGCCCGGGGGAAGGGGACCATCTGTCACGCCCGCCTGCCTGTGCTGATGCACCGCACCTGACGCAAAGCCCAACAAGTCGTGCCTGCTAGGGTCATCGCCAAAATCGATATGTTGCATGGTGGCCCCGCCCCGCTATGGAGCAATCATACGAGCAGACGGGAGCCACACGCCTTGTTCACGAAAATCCTGATTGCCAACCGCGGTGAAATCGCCTGCCGCGTGATCCGCACGGCCCGCGCGATGGGCATCAAGACGGTGGCCGTCTATTCCGATGCCGATGCCCAGGCCCTGCACGTGCGCGAAGCCGATGAGGCCGTGCACATCGGCGCGGCGCCAGCGGCCGAATCCTATCTGATCGCCGACAAGATCATCGCCGCCTGCAAGGCGACAGGCGCCGAAGCCGTTCACCCCGGCTATGGCTTCCTGTCGGAACGCGCCAGCTTCGTTGAGGCGCTGAGCGCCGCCGGCATCGCCTTCATTGGTCCGCCGGCCCCCGCCATCGCCGCCATGGGCGACAAGATCGAGAGCAAGCGCCGCGCCAAGGCGGCGGGCGTCAGCGTCGTGCCCGGCTTTGTCGGTGAAATCACCGGCACCGAACACGCGGTCGAAATCGCTGCTGGCATCGGTTATCCGGTGATGATGAAGGCTTCGGCCGGCGGCGGCGGCAAGGGCATGCGCCTGGCGTGGAGCGAAGCCGACGTGCGCGAAGGCTTTGACAGCGTCCGCCGCGAAGCACTGGCCAGCTTCGGCGATGACCGCGTGTTCATCGAGAAGTTCGTCGAACAGCCGCGCCACATCGAAATCCAGCTGATCGGCGACCAGCAGGGCAACATCCTTTATCTGAACGAGCGTGACTGCTCGATCCAGCGCCGCCACCAGAAGGTGGTGGAGGAAGCCCCCTCCCCGTTCGTCACGCCGGAAATGCGCAAGGCGATGGGCGAACAGGCCGTCGCGCTTGCCCGCAACGTCGGCTATTTCAGCGCCGGCACGGTGGAGTTCATCGCCGGCGCCGATCGCAGCTTCTACTTCCTCGAAATGAACACCCGCCTGCAGGTGGAGCATCCGGTCACCGAATGCATCACCGGCCTGGACCTGGTTGAACTGATGATCCGCGTTGCCGCCGGCGAGCCACTGCCGCTGTCCCAGGCCGATGTGCAGCTCAATGGCCACGCCATCGAAACACGCGTCTATGCCGAAGACCCGTATCGCGGCTTCCTGCCCTCCATCGGCCGCCTGTCGCGCTGCCAGCCGCCCGAAGCCGGCCCGGACGAGGAAGGCCGCCTGATCCGCATCGATACCGGCGTGGTGGAAGGCGCGGAAATCAGCATGTTCTACGATCCGATGATCGCCAAGCTGATCACCTGGGGGCCGACCCGCGCCGATGCCATCGCCGCGCAAGCCGATGCGCTTGATTCCTATCTGATCAAGGGCATCAACCACAATATCGATTTCCTGGCCGCCATCATGCAGCATGATCGGTTCAAGGCTGGCAGCAATGTCACCACCGGTTTCATTGCGGAGGAGTATCCTGATGGCTTCCACGGCGCGCCGGTTGCGCCCGAAACCCGCGATGTACTGGTGGCGGCGGCCGCCATCATCCACGCCGAAACCGTGGCGCGCGAACAGTTGATCGATGGGCAATTGTCGGGCGACGGCGCCATCTATGGCATCAATTGGGTGGTCGATCTCGATGGCGAGCAGGTGCCGGTGGAAGTCACTGGCGAGGCCGGCAGCCACGAAATCTTCATCGATGGCCGCGATCTGGTCGTGCAGTCCGGCTGGCGCGTGGGTGACAGCCTGTTCACCGGCACCATCAACGGCAACGCCATCGCCATCAGCGTTGCAAGGAAGGGCAGCTTCACGCTGCTCACCACCCGCGGTGCGGCCCACAAGGCCCGCGTTCTCACCCCGCGCGCCGCTGAACTCGCCCGCCACATGATCGCCAAGGTGCCGCCGGACATGAGCAAATATCTGCTCTGCCCGATGCCCGGCCTGGTGGTTTCCATCGCGGTTGCCGAAGGCGACAAGGTGGAAGCCGGCCAGCAGCTCGCCACCGTGGAAGCCATGAAGATGGAAAATATCCTGCGCGCCGAAAAATCCGGCGTGGTGGCGAAACTGCTGGCCAAGGCCGGCGATTCACTGGCGGTGGATGCCGTGATCATGGAATTTGAAGGCTAGAGGGCCCTTCACTTCGCTTCCGCGGTCTCCTCCCCCTCTTTCGGCGGCCCTTCTTCAAGCCGCTTCACGAACGCCGCGGCGTCGCCGGCCAGCGCTGCCTCGCGCAAGCTGCGGGCAAGCGCCGCATAACCGTCACCGTGCGGCGCGAAGGCCACTGGTTCCAGAACCTTGGCGGCGTCCGCCATGCGGTCCTTGCGCACCAGCACGGTCGCCATGTCGATCACGATGCCCGACGCTTGCGGTGCCAGTTCCCACATTCTCTGCACCACGTTGAACAAATTGTCGTCCACCGGGCCGCGTTCGATATCGCTGGTGTGCACGTACAGATGCAGGGCCCGCCAGTCCGCCGGTGCGGCCTTCGCGGCCCGCACCAGCAGGCGCCGCGCCTCACCGCGATTGGCGCGCGCGTCGACGGCGAGCAGGGCTTCGGCCTTCAGGCGCAGCAGATCGGAATCGCCGGGCGAGGCGGCCAGCAGGCCATCGAGCAAGCTGTTCGCCCGCGCCTTGTCCCCCCAGTACATCTCGGCCAGCGCCAATGTGCGGGTTGCCAGCACGTCGCCCTGGTGGCGCGCGGTGGCACCCCGCACCCGGGCCAGCGCCGCCTTGGGATCCGGCGCCTCGCCGCCTCTGTTGTCCAGCCAGGCGTACAGCATGATCACATCGCCCGCTGATGCCGACAGATCGTGCACGGTCACCATTGCGGTTTCCGGCCCCTTGCGGGTGAGCCGGCTGAAGGTCATCCGGTTCATATAGGCCTTCAGCGGCCCATTGAGCTCCCGCGGTTCGGGCCGCACATGCGCCTTGAACGCGGTGAGCGGATCCTGGCCGCCGGCCACGCTGCGCAGATAGGCGTTCAATTTCTCGTTCATGCCCGGCGCACGAAACATGTAATGGGTCAGCAACCAGCTTTGGGCATAGAACATCAGCACGTCACCTGATCGCAGCTTCGCCTGTTCCCGCCCGATCACCCGATCCCAGTTCAGCCATTGCTGGCTGAGCGAATAGGCCCGGCCGGCATCGAACAGGCCGAAATCAACCCGCGTCGGGAAGAAGGTCGCGGTCATGAAATATTCGGCAAAGCCTTCCACATACCACGCCGGATAGCTTTGCCCGGTGGAGGCAAACATGTGGTGATGGGCATATTCGTGCAGCAGCACCTTCTGGCCGAATTCCCCCTTGGTGGCGAACGCCGCGATGCCGCGATCCCCTGCGTGGTAAAAGCCGGCCACGTCCGGCCCCACCTTGCCGAACGGCACCGCGCTGGACATGGTATCGACGATATAAATATCCAGCTTCGGCGCCGTTTCATCCACCTGGGCCGTGGTGAATTTGCCGAGCAGATTGCGATAATCTTCCAGCAACTCCGCCCGCCGCCGCAGATCAGCGGCCGACATGTCGGCATAAACCCGGAAATGCGCTGATTCCGCCACCCGCCACGCCGCCACACTGGGGGAAGCCGCCACAAGAGCGATCAGCAAGAACAGCAACGCGCGCATCAGGCAAGCATCACGACATTGCGGCTGCCGTCAACAATTGCCGAAGAAAATTTTTCGTTAACCTTTCCACATTATAAACCCATTTTGGATCTGCATTCGGATTGGGTCGAACGTGATGTCCTTGGGTCGTCTTGCTTGCCTTGCGGCAGGCGTCATTGCCGTTGTGCCGGCTGCCGTGTCGGCAACGGTCATCCTGTCGTCCGGCCCTGTTTCCCCCTTGCCCAGCGAACTGGGCGCCCGCGCCCGCTGGGGTGGCACCGGGTTTGAAGCGGTGATGCTCGATGCCGGGAACCAGGTGGTGGGCACGACGCTGAATCCCGTTGGTTCCCCGGTGTGGCAACTCGGCCAGCCGCACGCGTTCCGCCTGGCCTGGAGCTGGACGACCGGCATTTTGACCTGGCAGATCGATTTCAACCGCGACAACAGCTTCGGCGCCGGCGAAACGGCCAGCATCACCCGGGTGGCGCGGATCGGCACCACCTTCGACTATATCCTGCTGACCGCCGACAGCCGTACATCCGGCGCCAACAGCAACGCCATCGACATCAACAATTTCCGCATCAATGGCACCAACCTGGGCAGCTTCACGGCCAACAGCAGCAGCCCCAACATCGGCCAATGGTTCGAGCCGGATCCGTTGGGTCCGCGCTTCCGCTCGATCGAGATCCTGGGCGACATGGTCTACCGCAACACGGGTGGCAATGGCGCATTCCAGGGCGAACGGCCGCGCATGCAGCTGCAGTTCTTTGGCCCGGAACCGGTGCCGGAACCGGCAAGCTGGGTGATGCTGGTGGCCGGCTTTGGCGCCGTTGGTGCCGCCCTGCGCCGCCGCCGGACGGTGACAGCCGCCTGAACCCCTACGCCAGCAGCGGCGCCAGCGCGCCTTCGTGCCTGAGCAGCCAGGCCTTGCGCTCCACGCCGCCGGCATAGCCCGTCAGCGCGCCGCCGGAACCGATCACGCGGTGGCAGGGCACGACAATGCCAATTGGGTTGGCACCGTTGGCCAAGCCAATGGCGCGGCTGGCGGTGGGCTGGCCGATGGCGGCGGCAAGCTGGCCATAGCTGCGGGTTTCGCCGGCTGGAATCTGGCGCAGCGCGGCCCATACGCGGCGCTGGAATTCGCTGCCGATACGGGCGACTGGCAGGCCATCAAGCGCGGTCACATCACCGGCGAAATAGGCGGCGAGCGCGGCGGTGAGTTCCGCTGGCGGTTCGCCCGGCGCGAGGCCAACGCCGAGATGGTGGCGCGCGAACAAGCGGCGCAGGCGCGCCTCGAAATCCGCGAAGTCGAGCGCATGCAGCGTGCCATCGGCGGCAGTGACGGCGAGGAGATCGCCCAGCGGGCTGGGCAGGCGGGAGAGGGTATGGCTCATGCCCCTTTCCTACCGGCGTTCACGATGCTGCGCTGGCGGAAATCCGCCATCATGTCCGGCAGCTGATCCCGCCGGCATTGTTCACCCCGCATTCGGCGCGCTGATCACCCATGGCAAAGCGCACCAGCAAAGCGCCGGCGTTGGACTGGCGGATCACGTCGGCCACCGATCGCACCGGCTGGCCGCCCACGCTTTCCAGCAGGGCGCCGGGGCGCAGGAAGCGCAGGGCTGGTGCGTTGGCTTCGATCGCCACCACCACCACGCCCTGTTCGGGCAGACCGGCGCCGAGTTCCTGGGCATAGGCCGGCGACAGATTGGCGACCGTCACGCCGTTGAGGATGGAGCGGCCGGCCAGCCGCGTGATGCTGCGCGGCGGATTTTCCGGCGGCGGCGCCAGCGTCACCGGCACCTGCCGTTCCGCACCATCGCGCCACAGCCGCATGTTCAACGTTGTGCCAACGCCTTCGGTGGCCAGCGAATAACGCAGCTGGCCACCGTTGGCGACTTCCTTGCCATCCACGCTTTTCAGCACGTCGCCAGCCTTGACGCCAGCCTTGGCGCCGGGGCTGCCGGGCACAACGCCGGTCACCAGCAGGCCGCCGGGGCGATCAAGGCCAAGCTGCTTGGCGGTATCGGCGGTGAGCGCCTCGCCCTCTACCCCGATCCAGCCGGAAACCAGCTTGCCCTTGTCGGCCGCGTTCAGGAACACGCGCACCATCTTGGATGGGATAGCAAAGCCGATGCCGTTGGAACCGCCGCCGCGGCTGAAGATGGCCGTGGGCACGCCGATCAACCGGCCTTGCGAATCCAGCAGTGCGCCGCCCGAATTGCCGGGGTTGATGGCCGCATCCGTCTGGATGAAGAACTGCCAATCGGAAACGCCGATGCCGGTGCGGGCAAGTGCCGAAACGATGCCGGTCGTCACCGTCTGGCCAACGCCGAACGGGTTGCCGATGGCCACCGTCACGTCACCCACTTCCACCCGGTCACTATCGGCCATGCGGATCACCGGCAGCACCGCGCCTTCGGTTTCCACCTTCAGCAGCGCGAGATCGAGCCGTGGATCGGCAAAGAGAATCTTGGCCTTGAACTCGCGCCGATCAGCCAGCGCGACCAGGATCTGGTCTGCCCCTTCCACCACGTGGTTGTTGGTGATGATCAGGCCATCGGCGCCAACGATCACGCCCGATCCCAGTGATTGCGACACGCGCGGCTGCACCGGGGCGCCACCGAAAAAGCGCTGAATGAATTCCTCGTTCATGCTGCGCGGCCGGCGATCCACCGTGGCAGTGTAGATGTTGACGACGGCGGGCGCGGCGGATTTGACCACCGGCGCAAAGCTGAGCGCCACCTGGCCGGATTGCGGCACGGCGCGGGGCACGTCGGTCGTGTCCATCGGCGGAATCTGCGCCGCGACATGGCCAGTGTCCGACAGCTGGGCGATGCCCACCGCCAGCCCGACGCCCGCCGCCGCGCCCAAAAGCACGCCGCCCGCCAATTTCAGCCTGTCCACCATGAGAGCGAATATCCTGTTCATAATGCCGAGATTGCTGCGCGAAGTTTAAGCAGCCATGAATATGGGGAGCGATTTGGCTTTGCGAAGGGGCACATCATGAAAC
>JAIXQM010000011.1 GCA_027485735.1 Sphingomonadales bacterium
TGCCGGTGCTGATGCTGCCGGATGAGGAAGAGGACCTGAGCGAGCAGAGCGATGCCGCCGGGCTTGCCTGAACCCGTGCTCAACCTGGCGCGCAAGGTTGGGCTAAGCCCGGTGCCGGCACCTGCTGGTGATGACCGCTGCGCCATCATCGACATCGGCAGCAATTCGATCCGGCTTGTCGTCTACCACGGTCGCACCCGCATGCCGGAAACGATGTTCAACGAGAAAGTCATGGCCGGGCTGGGTCGTGGGATCGCGGCCAATGGGCGGCTGAGCGACAACGCCATGAATGTGGCCGTGGCCGGACTTCGCCGCTTTGCCGCGCTGGTGCGGGCGATGGGCGTCGCCAACGTGCGAACCGTCGCCACCGCCGCAGTGCGCGAGGCGAAGAATGGGCAGGCGTTCATCAATCGGGTCGCCGCCGAATGCGGGCTGATGATCGAGGTGATCGATGGGGAAGCTGAAGCGCGCGGGGCCGCAATGGGCCTCGTTTCGGGCATTCCCTTTGCCGATGGCGTGGTCGGCGATCTGGGCGGCGGCAGCCTGGAACTGATCCGGGTGTCGAACGGCGAGATGGGCAACCGCATCAGCCTGCCGATCGGAGCGCTGCGGCTGGATGCAGTGCGCAAGCGGGATCGCCGCGCGCTGGGGCCGTTCATCGCCAAGGCGCTCGGCAAGGTCGAGTGGTCGGGCGAAGGCAAGGGCAAGCCCTTTTACATGGTGGGTGGATCGTGGCGGGCGCTGGCGCAGATCCACATCTGGATGACGGGCCATCCGCTGCCGATCGTCCACCAGTATGAAATGCCAGCAACAGCGCCGGGCAAATTGTTCCGCAGCCTGTCGCACACCGAACTCGCCACGCTCAAGGCGGTGCCGCACCTGTCCACATCGCGCCTGCCGTCGCTGCCGGGCGCGGCGATGCTGCTGGCGGCAGTGGTGAAGAAACTGGGATCATCCAGCGTCATTGCCTCGAGCTTCGGCTTGCGCGAAGGGATGCTCTATGCCGATCTGTCGCCGCAGGATCAGGCGCTTGATCCGCTGATCACCGCCGCCCGCGCCGAAGGCGCCCGCCAGGGCCGCTTTGCCGAACATGGCGACATGCTGTTCGACTGGATGGACCCGCTGTTTGCGGATGAGCCATCCGGGGACCGCCGGCTGCGGCTGGCGGCGTGTCTGCTTTCAGACATCGCGTGGCGCGCCCACCCGGATTTCCGCCCGGAACGCGGGGTGGACGTGGCGCTGCACGGCAATTGGGTGGCCGTAACGGCGGCTGAACGGGCCGCGCTGGCATGTGCCCTGCATTATTGCTTTGGCGGCGATCCGGAAGCGCCGGTGATGTCGACCTTGATTGCGCTGGCTCCGGTGCCGCTGCTGGTGCGCGCCCGCGCCTGGGGCCTGGCGCTGCGGCTCGGTCAGCGCCTGACCGGTGGCACCGCCGTGGGCCTGGCGGCAAGCCGGCTGGAGCGCCATGGCGACACGCTGGTGCTGCGGCTGGGCCAGTCCCACGCCGATCTGGCGGGTGGTGATGCGGTGCAGCGCCGGCTGAAACTGCTGGGCGGCGCGTTGAACCTGACGCCGCGGCTGGAACTGGCTTAATCGCCGCTCAGCTGGCTCATCTTGAGCTTGCCATCCGTCACGGCAAAACCCAGCCGGCCTTCCACCAGCGCCAGCGCATCGGCGCCGAAGATGTCGTGCCGCCAGCCCCGCAGCACTTCCAGCCCGTCACGTTGGCCCGCAGCGAGCAGTTCCAGATCGTCGGCGCGCACGATCAGGCGGGGGGCGACGCCGGCTTCCTTGGCGCGGATCTTCAGCAGCAGCTTGAGCAGATCGGCGATCAGTGCGCCTTCGGATGACAGGCCGGGCCGCTGCGGTTCGCGCGCCGGCATTTCGTCGGCTTCCAGTGGCGGCGCATCTTCCAGCGCTGCCATCAGCCGAGCGCCAATGGCATTGCCGCCCCACGCCGCCGACAGCCCGCGCACCTTGGCCAGATCAGCCTGGGAACGGGGCGGGGAGGAGGCGAGATCGGCCAGCGTTTCGTCCTTCACGATGCGGCCGCGCGGCACATCCTTGTCTTGCGCTTCCAGTTCGCGCCAGCGCGCCAGCGCCTTCAGCCGGCCCAGCACATCGGCCTTGCGGCTGGGCAGGCGCAGGCGCAGCCAGGCGCGTTCCGGATCATTGGCATAGGTGGCGGGATCAGACGCGCGCGCCATTTCATCATCCAGCCACTCGCCGCGGCCGGTACGGCGCAATTTGTCCACCATCCTGGGGAACAGCTGTGCAAGATGAGTTACATCACCGATGGCATAATCGATCTGGCGATCGTTCAGCGGCCGGCGCGCCCAATCGGTGAAGCGGGCGCCCTTATCCACCTGGATGTTGGCATAGGCCGCCACCAGGTTTGTGTAGCCAATCTGTTCGCCCAGCCCCAGCGCCATGGCGGCAATCTGCGTGTCAAACAGCGGTTGCGGCGTCTTGCCGGTGAGATTGTAGATGATTTCCAGATCCTGGCCGCCGGCGTGGAACACCTTCAGCACCGGTTCTTCCACCAGCAGCTTCAACAGCGGCGCCAGATCGAGATCGGGGCTCTTGGGATCGATGGCGGCGGCTTCGTTCGGGCAGGCGACCTGCACCAGGCACAGATCGGGGTAATAGGTGCTCTCGCGCATGAACTCGGTATCCACCGCGACGAAATCAGCGGTAGCCCAGCGGGCGCAAAGTTGTTCGAGAGTCGCGGTGTCCGTCACCAGCGGATGAATCAGCATGGGGCCCGTTACTCCAATCTCGCCGCTTGACAAAGCGGTGAATGACGTGTGCTAGCCGCCCTTCAAAACAAAGTTGCCGGAACACGGAAAAATGCACGTTTATCGCACCCACAACTGCGCCGCCCTGCGCGCCGCCGATGCCGGCCAGACGGTCAAACTGTCGGGCTGGGTCCACCGCAAGCGCGATCATGGCGGCGTGCTGTTCATCGATCTGCGCGATCACCATGGCCTGACCCAGATCGTCGCCGGCCCGTCGTCGCCGGCGTTCCCGGTGCTGGACCGCATCCGGGTGGAATCGGTGGTCACCATCATTGGTGACGTCGTGCTGCGTGAAGGCGGCGCCATCAACAGCCGTCTGCCCACCGGTGAAGTGGAAGTGCGCGCCAAGGATATCACCATCCAGTCCACCGCCGATGAACTGCCGATGCCGGTGGCCGGTGAGGCCGAATATCCCGAAGATATCCGCCTGAAGTATCGCTTCCTCGATCTGCGTCGCGACCGCTTGCACCAGAACATCATGCTGCGCAGCAATGTGATTTCGTCGCTGCGCCGCCGCATGATCGATCAGGGGTTCATGGAATTCCAGACGCCGATCCTGACGGCGAGCAGCCCGGAAGGCGCGCGCGATTATCTGGTGCCCAGCCGCGTGCATCCGGGGAAATTCTATGCGCTTCCCCAAGCGCCGCAGATGTTCAAGCAACTGCTGATGGTGGCCGGGTTTGACCGTTATTTCCAGATCGCGCCGTGCTTCCGCGATGAAGACGCGCGGGCTGATCGCAGCCCGGGCGAATTCTACCAGCTCGATTTCGAAATGAGCTTTGTCACCCAGGAAGACGTGTTCGCCGCCATTGAACCCGTGCTGGCCGGCGTGTTTGAAGAGTTCTCCGGTTTCGGTGGTCGTGATCCGTGGGCGGTCACCAAGGGCGCGTTCCCGCGCATTCCCTATGCGGAATCGATGCTGAAGTATGGCAACGACAAGCCCGACCTGCGCAACCCGATCGTCATCAGCGATGTTGGCAGCCACTTTGTTGGTTCGGGCTTCGGCCTGTTCGCCAAGATGGTGGAGGGCGGCAATGTCGTGCGCGCCATCCCGGCGCCCGGCACGGCCGACAAGAGCCGCAAGTTCTTCGACGACATGAACGAATGGGCGCGCAGCGAAGGCTATGCGGGCCTTGGCTATGTCACCCGCAAGGGCGGTGAGTTCGGCGGCCCCATCGCCAAGAACCATGGCGAGGAAGGCATGCTGGCGCTCTATGAGGCGCTCGGCCTTGGCCCGGATGATGGCTGTTTCTTCGCCGCCGGCAAGGAAGCCCAGGCGGCCAAGCTGGCCGGGCTCGCCCGTACCCGCATCGGCACCGAATTGGGCCTGATCGAGCAGAACGCCTACAAATTCTGCTGGATCGTCGATTTCCCGATGTTCGAGTATGACGAAGACGCCAAGAAGATCGACTTCAGCCACAACCCGTTCTCGATGCCGCAGGGCGAACTGGAAGCGCTGGAGACCCAGGACCCGCTGACCATCAAGGCGTATCAGTACGACATCGTCTGCAACGGCGTCGAACTATCGTCGGGCGCGATCCGCAACCATCGCCCGGACATCATGTACAAGGCGTTCGAAATCGCCGGCTACACCCAGGAACAGGTGGACGCGAACTTCTCCGGCATGATCAACGCCTTCAAGTTTGGCGCGCCGCCGCATGGTGGTTCGGCACCGGGCGTGGATCGCATGGTGATGCTGATCGCCGATGAACCCAACATCCGCGAAGTCATCGTTTTCCCGATGACGCAGAAGGCCGAAGATCTGATGATGAACGCGCCGGCGCCGGCGACGCTGAAGCAGCTGCGCGAACTGCATATCCGTATCGTCGACTAAGCGGGGCTTGCCTCCATGCCGGCGGGCTGCCAGCCTGCCGGCCATGAGCCCGCACAATCTCGCCGATTTCGAAGTCGATCATGATCTGCCGCGCGCCGATTATGAAACCCAGCTGGAAGCATTGCAGCACCGGCTGGAGCTGATCCAGGCCGCCTATATCATGCAGGGCCTGAAGGGCATCGTGGCCATCGAAGGCTGGGATGCGTCGGGCAAGGGCGGGTTGGTGACGCGGATGAACGCGACGCTTGATCCGCGGTTCTGCAAGGTCTGGTCCATCGCGGCGCCCACCCGCGAGGAGGCCGCCCGCCATTATCTGTGGCGGTTCTGGCAGCGCCTGCCCGGCAATCGCGAAATCGCCGTGTTCGATCGCACCTGGTATGGCCGGGTGCTGGTGGAGCGGGTGGATGGCTTCACGCCGGAGCCGCGCTGGCGCGACGCCTACAAGGAAATCAACGATTTCGAGGCACTGCTGCTGGCCGATGGCGTGCGGCTGGTGAAGATTTTCCTGCACACCACGCAGGCTGAGCAGGACAAGCGCCTGGAAGAGCGGATCAAGACGCCGTGGAAACGCTGGAAAACCGGCACGGATGATTATCACAACCGGTCTCAGCGGGCGGCCTATGTCGAGGCCTATCAGGACATGTTCCGCTTATGCTCGCCGCCGTCCGCGCCGTGGCATGTGGTGGCGGCCAATGACAAGAAATGGGCGCGGGTGCGCAGCCTGGAACTGATCTGCGAGGCGCTGGGCGCCGGCTTGGACCTCAACTGGCCGGAGCCGGATGCGGAATTGGTGAAGATTGCCGAGAAGGCGCTGGGGAAGAAGCTGGATTAACCCGGCTTGTCCTTGCCCAGCCATTCGCTCAGCCGGTTCGGGCCTTTCGTGGTCGCCCGGTCCGGGTAGAGGGTTTCATAGACCACGGCATTTTCCAGCACGCGCTGCACATAGTTGCGGGTTTCCGCAAAGGGGATGCTCTCGATCCAGTCGAGCATGTCACCGTTCCTGGGATCGCCGTTCTGGGCAACGAAGCGCCGCACATTGCCCGGCCCGGCATTATAGGCTGCCACCGCCAGCGGCGCGGACCCACCGTAACTCGCCCGCAGCCGCTCGATGAAGCCGCTGCCCAGCGTGACGTTCCACACCGAATCCTGCGTCAGCCGGCTGGCCGGACTGGCGGGCAGGCCCATCTTCTGGGCCTGTTCGGCGGCCGTCGCCGGCACCAGCTGCATCAAGCCGAGCGCGTTGGCGCTGGAGCGCGCGGTGCGATCGAACTGGCTTTCCTGGCGGGCAATGGCGTGGATGATGGTGAAACGCGGCAGCAGGCTTTCGGGCAGCGGCAGCACCGGGAAGGCGGCGGAAATCAGCGCCAGCTCCGCCGTGCCGCGTGCGGCCTTACCGGCGTGCACACCCGCATCAGGGCGGTTGAGTGGCCCGGCCAGCCCTGCCACCAACGCAGCACGCTGCGGGGTTTCGGCGGTATCGGCGAGTTGTTTCAGGAAGATCGTTTGGCGGCCACGATCAATGTCGGCCAGGGCAAACACAGCCCGCACGCGGCCTTCGGCGCGGAAATTGCCGGCGGTGGTGGTATCATCGGTGGGTAGCGGGCGATTGGCCAGCGACAGCGGCTGGCCCAGGCGTTCTGCTGCCAATTGCCCATAGAAATAATCCGGATGGCGGGCGGCGGCGGCGAAATACTGCCGGGCTTGTTCGCGCTGGCCGGCGGCGTCAGCGGCGCGGCCGGCCCAGTAATCGCCGCGGGCCTGGCTGATCGGCGTTTGCGCGACGGCGCGGGCAGCACGGAAATGGGTGAGTGCCACGGAAGGCTGGTTCAGGCGGCGCAGGGCGAGCCACCCGGCCAGCCACTCCGCATCCAGCAGTGCCGAGCGTTCTGCCACCGGCCGCGACGCCATGCGTGCGGCGTCCAAACCGTGCCCTGCAAGCACGGCGCGGGCGCTTGTCAGATTGCCGGCGCGCCACAAGGCACGGCCGATATCGAGCCGCGCCTTCAACCAGCTTTCCTGCCCGATGGTGAGCAGCCCACCGGCAATGCGCGGCGTCGCCGGTCCGGACAACAATGTATGACCTTCGGCAGCGCGGCCCTGGCGGATCAGCCATTGCGCTTCGTCCAGCACCAGGCCGGCTTCACGGCGCAGGCGATCCGGCACCACGGCCATGCGAGCGGCCACATCGGGCGCATTGCGTTTCAGGGCGATGCGGGCCAGCGCCCACAGGCGGGTATCGGTATCAACGCGGGCCAGCATGCGCCCCGCCGGCGTGATGCGATCGGCCCACAACAGACGGTCCATGCGGCTGGCGTGATCATCCGGGCGCAGCCGATCGCCGAATTTCGCCAGCAGACGGGCTTCCTGGACGTCATCCAACCCGGCGCTGTCCCAGGCATCGCGCGCCCAAGTGGCGGCCGTGCCTGCTTGTCCGCTGGCGACCAGTGCTTCGGCGTGGCGCCACTTACCCTCGGCCGTGAGTGGAGCCACGCGCGCGAAATGGCGCACGATCTGATCGGCAGGCGTGTCGTCGCCGATCCTGCGTTCGGCCAGCCGACGGATGGTGCTGGATGCCGGCCAATCGACATGGCCGGCCAGGAAGGCGGCATACTCGCTGAAGCTTGCCCTGTAGTTCTCGCGCCGCAGCCGATCCCATGTCACCACTTCGTCCAGAACCGGCACGGCCTCCCCGCCGATGAGCGGAGACGCGGACAACTGGGCGAAGCGGCCGCTTTCATTGTCGGCGAGCCGCGCCTGATAGCGGGCGATGGTGGCGGCATCGAGCGTTTGCGCGGAGACGGGGGCGGCCAATACCACCGATATGCTGGACAGGGCGGCCCACCCGCTTCTATTGCGCTCACTATACATGCCGCCCGTGATAAGGTGCGGCAGAGGAACAGGCAATGAATGGACGTCCCTTCACAGGATCAATGCCGGCGCTGGTCACCCCGTTCAAA
>JAIXQM010000035.1 GCA_027485735.1 Sphingomonadales bacterium
CTGCTTTGCCGATCACGGCATCGCGGCCCTGTTGTTTCCCACAACGCTGGTTCCGGCCACGCCGATCGGCTCTGATCGCGTCGTTCGGATCAACGGCGTGGAAGTGCCGTTTGCCACCGCCATTGGCCGCAACATCCTGCCCGGCAGCACGGCGGGCCTGCCCGGGCTGGTGATGCCCTGCGGGCTTGGCCAAACCAGCGGATTGCCGATCAGCATCGAACTCGATGGCCCGGCTGGCAGCGATCGCGCCTTGCTTGCCATCGGAATGGCGATTGCGGCGCTGCTGCCGCCGATGCCGGCCCCTGCTGTCACAGCAGCTTTGCTTGCAGGGGCTTGACGGCTTTGATAGGCTGCCATCGCAATGCTGGCCGTCGCCAGCTGTAGTATTGGCATGATGGGCAGGACTGTGCAGCAGGATTTGAGCCGCGACAGGCAAAGAGAGCAGGTGAGCGCATGACCGCTGTCACCTTCTCGACCCGCGCCGCTAGGGATCGCAAATCAGCGCGTATTCTGCCGCAATACAATAGCCTGCATCACCGCACCTGGTGGAAATTTGCCAGCATTGCCTTTGTGGCGCTGGCGCTGTTCCTCACCATGTACACCGGCTTCCTGGTTGCCATCGGTGGCACACTGGCATTCCGCTTTGTCGGCTTTCCGATCCTGGTGATGGCCGGTGTCAGCCTTTGGCTGCTTCCCGACGTGGACAAGGCCGACAACGCGCCATTTTTCAAGTTGTTGGCGATCTACATGTTCCTGATGGTGGCTTGGCCATCCTATGTGGCCATTGCAATCCCAGGTCTGCCTTGGGTGACACCGCCGCGCCTGGTGTTGGGCGTGCTGCTGATTGGAATGCTCACCCATTTCCCGCAGATCGCTGAAGCGCGGAGCAAGGTGGTGGATCTGTTGGGCCATGACCCGCTTGCTTTCCGGCTTTACGGTCTGTTTCTGCTGATGCAGGTCGTCGTTCTGCCGCTGGCACCGTCGCCGGTTGACGCGTTCAGCTATGAAATGATGCAGGGCGTTCTCGACAGCTCGGCAATGGTGGCGGCCGCCTGGTGTTTCACCGATGTGGAGCGGATCCCGCGGCTGATGCGGATCCTCATAATCGCTGGCATCCTCTCCATGCTCGTGACGATTTTGGAGAACTGGATGCAGCGGCCACCGTGGTTTGGCTACATTCCCAGTTTCATGAAGGTGGATCCGACTTTGTTGGAAACCTACCTGTCTCCTCAGGCCCGCATCGGGGATGGCCGCTATCGTGTGCGCTCCACCTTCGGCATCGTGCTCTATTACAGCCAGTATCTTGGGATGATTCTCCCCCCGCTGATCTACGAGATGTGGAAGGCAAAGGGTTGGAAGCGTTTGCTGGTAATCGCCCTGATCCCGTTGATCCTGCAAACGGTGTGGTTCATCAATGCGCGCACGGCATCGATTGCCCTGCTTTGCACATTGTTCGGCTTTGCCGGACTGGTGATGGTGCGTCAGTTGTTTTTCCGCCCGCGCGGCGACTCGCTGAAGTCGGGCATCATGGTGGCATTGGTATTGCTGGCCATGGCCGGGTTGGCCGGGGCAATTGCTTCCAGCCACCGACTGAAGATGTACACCATCGGCGGTTCGCAGCACGCCGGCAGCAACGCCGTCCGCGACTTACAATGGGAGGGCGCTTGGCGCGCTGTGCGCAAGAATCCCATTGGCGCAGGTTTGGGCACGCCGCTGCCTGAGGTGGGTGCCATGTCATCCAAAGGCCTCGTCATCGTCGATTCCTACTACATCAACCTGTTGGTCGGTGTCGGTCCACTTGGATTCATCGGCTTCATGGGATGCATGGCGCGCATCGCCTGGCTTGGCATGGTCACGTTCCTGCGATCCAAGAACGACCTGGAAGAATGGGGCGGAGTGCTGGCGATATCGATGTTCAACTATATCTTGTCGGCTTACGTCATCAGCTTTGCTGACAATAATTACCTGCTGCTGACGCTGGCGGTTGCCATCCTTGCCCTGCACCGGCACCAGCAACAGCGCATTGCTGCGGAGCCTGCATCCAAGCAGGCCCTGCCATCACCATCAACGGCGTTGGTGCGACGCTAGGGGAGAATTGGATTAGCCGCGCTGCCGACTTCACTGCGGTAGCGGCAGATCCTTTGTCAGAACCTGCCGGCGTGCGGCCGCTGTAAGCGCGACCGCTTCGCGCATCAAGGCGTCGGGATCGCGGATCGCGGCATCCGGGCCGACCCGGCGAATATCGGCGCCGCGACCTGACTTGCCATTATCTGACTGCGGCAGAACCGCAAAAGCGCTCAAAGGCAGGTCGCCCGCCAGAAGCGGCTTGGCGAAACTCTTGCCTGGGTTGACGCCATCATTGCGCACTCGTGGCTTGTAAACGAAGTTGTTGGTTTCGCTCATTCCAACGGACTCGGCGCGAATGGCCATCAACGGTGTGATATTGTTGGCCAGTCGGCCCCAGCTGATGCCCGCCGCAATAATGGCAGGCTGCCAGCCTACGCTTGACCGACCATTGGGATCGCGCGGGGCGTTGCCCACAAAGGCGTGCGGTGAACCAATGATGGTGTTGTTTTCCACCACCACGCCGCGGACACTGCTAATGCTGATGCCATGGCGCGATGACCCGTAATAGACATTGTGGCGGATGGTGAAATCACGGTGATAACCAAGCGGCTCGCGTCCGGCTTCAAAGGCTTCGGAACGAATGAAGATGGCCTGAATAGCGCGATCAAGCCCGGCGGAAAGATAATTGCCCTCGATTGTGACCATCGTCGACCCGGTGGGCACCTGCTGGGTGAAAAACTGAATCATGTCTGGATGTTCGCGAATATCGAAGCGTGGTTCCCAACCCAGGAACAGATTGTGACGGATCATCATGCCGTGCGTGGCGCGTACCATCAGACCTTCGCGAGAATTGGTAAAATGATTGCCTTCGATCACCACGCCCCAGCTGTCGCGGATGGAGGCGATCTGCTTGACGTGAGTAGCCTCGGACGATGTGAGCACAATGTTCTCGCTGGCGCGGATCACCATGCCATTCGATTCCTCCCAGCGCGGCCCGGGATCGGGTGTGGAGCCTGTGAGCTTCACACCTGTCAGCATGATGTTTTTCGACAAGGCGATATCGAGCGGCATGGCCTTGCCCATGCCCCCCACCAGAGTAACGCCTTCAACGCGCCAACCTGCGGCCTTCATGAACTGCAACTGGTTGATCCGGGCCTCGCGCGGACCGATGATCCGGATTGGGGCACCATCCACCTCGCGCTTGATCACCAACAGCGGATACTCGCCAGCCGCAAGCCGGATGGTGCTGCCGGCCCGTGCCCACATGACCGCGTTCTGCAGCGCGGTGCCATCGGCGACGTCCACCATATCGCCACGCGCTTGAGCAGCGAGCAGGCTGGGTTGCGGCAACAGCCCTACTGCCATCGCGCCAACGCCGGCAAACAGTACGGCAACGGTGATGATTCGCTTTTTCATTGCATGTTGATAGCATGACTAGCCATCTGGCACATGAACAGTCGTTTGAGTTTATTAGGGACGCGCGCAGTGGATCTTGATTGCATCAGGCCGGCAACGGCGCCTGATCCCTTGATTTCAGTGGTTATGCCCAGTTTCAATCGGGCTGGCCTGATTGGTCGCACGATCACATCTGTACTTTCGCAAAGGCTGGACCGGTTCGAACTGATCATCGTCGATGATGGCTCTACCGATGACACGCTGGATCTGTTGAATGATTGGGACGATCGCCGTATCGCCGTTTTCCAGATGCGTCGCAATTCCGGTGCGCCGGCTGCGCGCAATGCTGGGGTGAAGATGGCACGCAGCCCATTGATCGCCTTTCAGGACAGTGATGACGAATGGCAGCCCACGCTGCTTGATCATCATGTGCAGGCGCTGAAGCGCGCTGATGTGAGCTTCTGTCAGCTGGAACAACGCTATCCTTCCGGGCGCAGCTTTTTCCCGCCGACGGGCTGGCAACTGGCCGACGATGTCTATGCCCAGTTGCTGGGCAGCAGCCATATCTCCACCCAAACCCTGGCCATGACCCGGGCGATTTTCCAACGCGTGGGAGGCTTTGATCCGGCGATGCCACGCTTTCAGGATTGGGATCTGGTGCTGCGCCTTGCCCGCATCGGGGCGCGGTTCCACTATATAAATGAACCACTCGCGGTCGCCCACGACAGCCCCGACAGCCTCACTCGTAGCCTGGACAAGGGCATCATCGGTCGGCAGCGCTTGATCGAAAAACATGGTGAGGCGCTGGCGGCTCAACCTGCCGCGTTGGCGCGCCATCATTATGTGATGGGATCGCAGTTGCGCACCTTGCGCCGGTTTGCCGAGGCACAGGCGCAATTTGCCGCGGTGCTGCAGGCGACGCCGCTGAACTGGCGGGCCGCGGCGCAATGGCTGCTGGCGTCCGTGCATCGCTGATGCTTTACGCGGCGCAGCAGCGGCGCTAACCGCTGTCTCCATGTCTCGCGAAACATTCACCGAAGGCCCCAACGCGGGCTGGACCTGCTGGCGCCGCGATCCCGATGGCCGCTTTGCCTCGATGCTCGGCGATTTCTTCTTCCGCGAAGGGGCGCGCGGGGTGGAATGCCGCATGGAAACGGCGCGCAAACATTCGAATGGCCTCGGCTATCTGCATGGCGGGTTCATCATGTCATTCATCGACATGGCGATGTTTGCCTTCATCTTCCGCCAGTTGGAAAACTCTGCCGCCGTCACCTTGAGCTGCGCGACCGATTTTCTGTCGGCCGGGATCGTCGGCAAGCCGATCGAGGCGCACGGTGAAATCTTGAAGGAAACCGGCAAGATGCTGTTCGTGCGCGGACTCGTCACCCAGGATGGCGTCAACCTCTCCAGCTTTACCGGCACCATGCGCAAGATCCCGCGCCCGGCACGGCCGACGGCTGAGGGCCATGCGACGCGCCCGGGAGAGACGCAGGTTGACTGATGTTGCTGGCCGCTATGCCGAACTGCTGGCGGCGGGCGAACTGAAGCC
>JAIXQM010000070.1 GCA_027485735.1 Sphingomonadales bacterium
GAAGGCGACGTGGTGAAGAAGGGCGCGCTCGGCCCCGGCGAGATGATCGCGGTCGATCTCGATGCCGCGCCATCGAAGTTTTACGCCGATGCCGAAATCAAGGCCAAGGTGGCCGGCGCACAGGATTATGCGTCGCTGGTCGCCGGCTTCACCAATTTCGAGGATCTGCCGGGACGCGCCAAGCCGGAACCGGCCGCGGCCTATGATCGGGACAATCTGCGCCGCCGCCAGGTCGCCGCCGGGCAGACGCTGGAGGATATGGAGCTGATCCTCGCGCCGATGGTGGAGGATGCCAAGGAAGCCGTTGGCTCCATGGGCGATGATGCGCCGCTGGCGGTGATTTCCGAAAACGCCCGCAATCTGTCGCACTTCTTCCGGCAGAATTTCAGTCAGGTCACCAACCCGCCGATCGACAGCTTGCGCGAAACCGGCGTGATGAGCCTGAAGACGCGTTTTTCCAACCTGACCAACATTCTGGACGATGAAGCCACCCAAGCCGGCGTGATGGTGATGGACAGCCCCGTGCTGTCCAACCGCGACTGGCATCTGCTGAAGGGCCATTTCGGCCGTCAGGTGGCCGAGATCGATTGTACCTTCGAGATCGCCGGCGGCCCGGCTGGTTTGCGCGCCGCCATCGCCCGCGTGCGCGCCGAAGCCGAAACCGCGGTGCGCCAGGGCAAGACGCAATTGTTCCTCACCGATGAGCATCAATCGGCCACGCGGGCCGGCATCGCCATGATCCTGGCCACGGCCGGCGTGCACACGCACCTGGTGCGCAAGGGCCTGCGCGCTTACGCCAGCATCAACGTGCGCGCCGCCGAGGCGCTCGACACCCATTATTTCGCGGTGCTGGTCGGCGTTGGGGCGACCACCGTCAATGCCTATCTGGCGCAGGAAGCTATCGCCGATCGCCATGCGCGCGGCCTGTTCGGCAGCCAGACGCTGGACGAGTGCATTGCCCGTTACAAGAAGGCGGTGGACGACGGTCTGCTCAAGATCATGGCCAAGATGGGGATTGCGGTGATCTCCTCCTATCGCGGCGGCTACAACTTCGAAGCGGTTGGGCTGAGCCGCGCGCTGGTCAATGATTTCTTCCCCGGCATGCCGGCCAAGATTTCGGGCGAGGGCTTTGAATCGTTGTTCGTCAACGCCCAGATGCGCCACGAAAAGGCCTGGGACGAGGATGTAATCGCGCTGCCGGTGGGGGGCCTGTATCGCTGGCGTGCCAATGGCGAGGCCCATGCCTGGAATGCCCAGCTGATCCACCTGCTGCAAACGGCGGTGAGCCGCGACAGCTACAGCGACTATCAAAAGTTCAGCCGCGGCGTGCAGGCGCTGCCGCCGATTTCGCTGCGCGACCTGATGGATTTCGTGCCCGGAACGAAAGCCGTGCCGATTGAATCGGTCGAATCCGTCACCGAAATTCGCAAGCGCTTCGTGACGCCGGGCATGAGCCTGGGCGCGCTGTCTCCAGAAGCGCACGAGACGCTGGCGATCGCGATGAACCGGATTGGTGCCAAGGCGGTTTCGGGCGAAGGCGGCGAAGACCCGATCCGGTTCAAGCCCTATGCCAACGGCGACAACGGCAACAGCGTGATCAAGCAGGTGGCGTCTGGCCGGTTCGGCGTGACGGCGGAATATCTGAACGCCTGCGAGGAAATCGAGATCAAGGTTTCGCAGGGTGCCAAGCCCGGCGAGGGCGGGCAACTGCCCGGCTTCAAGGTGACGGAACTCATCGCCAAGCTGCGCCACTCGACGCCGGGCGTGACGCTGATCTCGCCGCCGCCGCACCACGATATCTATTCGATCGAGGATCTGGCGCAGCTGATTTACGATCTGAAGCAGATCAACACCCGTGCCCGCGTCTGCGTGAAGCTGGTGTCGAGCGCCGGCATCGGCACGGTGGCGGCCGGCGTGGCCAAGGCGCACGCCGATGCCATATTGATTTCCGGCAATGTCGGCGGCACCGGCGCGTCCCCGCAGACCAGCATCAAATATGCCGGCACGCCGTGGGAAATGGGCCTGTCAGAGGTCAACCAGGTGCTCACGCTGAATGGCTTGCGCCACCGGGTGAAGCTGCGCGCCGATGGCGGCCTGAAGACCGGCCGTGACGTGGTGATCGCCGCCATTCTGGGTGCGGAAGAATATGGCATTGGCACCATGAGCCTGGTCGCCATGGGCTGCATCATGGTGCGCCAGTGCCATTCGAACACCTGCCCGGTGGGCGTCTGCACGCAGGACGAAGCGCTGCGCGGCAAGTTCGACGGCAGCCCGGAAAAGGTCATCAACCTGATGAGCTTCATCGCCGAAGAGGTGCGCGAGATTCTCGCGCGGCTGGGCTTCCGCAGCCTTGATGACGTCATCGGCCGCACCGAATTGCTGCGTCAGGTCAGCCGCGGTGCCGAGCATCTGGATGATCTCGACCTGAACCCGGTTCTGGCCAAGGTCGATGCGCCCGATCACATGCGGCGTTGGGGCCTGGGCAACGGCCGCAACCCGGTGCCGGACAGCCTGGATGCCGAAATGATCCGCGATGCCGGCCATCTGTTCGAAGGTGGTGAGAAGATGCAGCTGGCTTACACGGTGCGCAACACGCACCGCGCCGTGGGCACGCGGCTTTCGGGCGAGATCACCCGCCGCTTCGGCATGACGGCGCTCAGCCCCGGTCATGTCCACGTCCGGCTGCGCGGCTCTGCCGGACAATCGCTGGGCGCTTTTGCCGTGCAGAGCGTGAAGCTGGAAGTGTTCGGCGAGGCCAATGACTATGTGGGCAAGGGGCTTTCCGGCGCCACCATCGTGGTGCGGCCCTTCCCGTCCAGCCCGCTGGCCAGTCAAGACAATGCCATCATTGGCAACACCGTGCTCTATGGCGCCACGGCGGGCAAATTGTTTGCGGCAGGGCGCGCGGGCGAGCGTTTTGCCGTGCGCAACAGCGGCGCGACCGTGGTGGTGGAAGGCTGCGGCGCCAACGGCTGCGAGTATATGACTGGCGGCACCGCCGTGATCCTGGGGCCAACGGGTGACAATTTCGCTGCCGGCATGTCGGGCGGGATGGCCTTTGTGCTGGATCGCGACGGCCAGTTCGAGCGGCGGGTGAACCGTGAGAGCGTGATCGTGCAGCGGCTGGAATCGGCGCACTGGGAAAGCGTTGTGCTGGCGCTGATCGAGGAACACGCCGCCGAGACCGGTTCCAAATGGGCGGCCGGCCTGCTGGCGGAGTGGGACCGCACGCGGGAGGCGATCTGGCAGGTGTGCCCGAAGGAAATGATCAGCCGGCTTGCGCACCCGTTGAACGACAGCCCGGCCAGCATTGCGGCGGAATAGGGCGCCATCTTGAAACCGGGTCCTTCGCTGCTATATTTCACTATAACAGTTGAAGGACCCGATGATGGCCAAGAGCAATGATCCGCTGATCGAAAGCCTGATGCAGATGGCGGTGGCGGCAGCCCCGCTGATCCGCAAGGCGCGCGAGAGCGGCATTTTCCGTGAACGTGAAACGGTGGTGGACGCCGAGATCGTGACGCCGGAACCGGCCAAGGCGCCGACTCCGCCGGAGCCGCCCAAGGCCCCGGAAGCGGCCGCGCCGCCGCCGGTGAGCCCGGACACCAGCGCCTTGCAGGACATTGTCGTCCGCCAGGCGCTGCGCATCAACGAGCTGGAGGCCGAAGTGGCGGCGCTGAAGGCAAAGGCGGCCAAGCCGGCCAAGGCGAAGCCCCAAAGCAAGGCAAAGCCCCGGCCCGCCAAGGCTTAGCCCTTCTTGAACAGCACCTTGCCGCGCTGCTCGACGTACAGCTTCTCGAAGGTCGCCGGATCGAAATAGGCTTCGACGCGACCGGTTTCCGGCATCACGCCATAGACTTCATAGCAGCCGCCATCGACCTTGGCCTTGGCCACGGTCCAGCCCTGCTTGGTGAGTTCGGCCTTCAGCGCTTCGATCGGCTTCATGTCGGCCGCCGCCACGTTGCACTTGATCTTGCCGGTGGCCAGCGCCGGGCCGGCCATCATCGTTGCGGCCAGAGCCGCCATCATCATTACGCGCATTTTCATACCTTTCGGGTTGCAGGGAAAAATCGAACAAGTTGCAGGCCGGCGACGATACCGGCAACTGCCATGGCCAGGCTGAATGCATCATGCACCACGGCCATGTGTGCCAGCGCCACTGCTGCCGCCGGCCAGGCCAGCCGCTGCACCGGCTTCCACGCCCGGCGCAGCAGGCGCATCGCGGCATCATTGCTGGCCAACGTTGGCAACAGCATCAGCATCAGTGAAATCCAGCCGGTAAGGATGCCGGGGGTGAGCGCCTCGTCCGCAATCAGCGCCCATTCACCGCCCGGTTCGGCAAAGCCGCGCATCGCCAGCACATAGAGCCAAAGATGCACCACGCTGGCCGCAAACGCCGCCAGCCCGACCGCGCGGCGCAGCCACAATTGCCGGGCCAGCGGTCGCCACAGTTTTGCCAGCGGTGTCATCACCACGGCAATCGCCAGCCAGGCCATCGCCCAATTGCCGGTATCGGCCACCAATGCATCCAGATCGGCATCCGGGCTGGCTGTCTGCCACCACAGCCCGGCCAGCGGCGCCATCAGCACCGCCCACAGGGCCAACAGGGCGAAACGCCGGTTCATCCCAGTCGTGCTAGCGTTGTTGCGAATGATTTTCAACAAGCCTGTTGGGCGGCTGCGGCCTTCCCAAGACGGCAAAGATGATTATGACAAGGCGGGCAATGTGGCGTCTCTATCATTTCACGCTGTGTCCGTTCAGCCGCAAGGTGCGTTTCGCGCTGGCGGTGAAGGGTGTGACGCACGAACTGGTGCAGGAACGGCCGTGGGAAAAGCGGCCCGGCTTCACGGCGCTCAATCCCGCCGGGCAGACGCCGGTGCTGCAGCGCGATGCGCTGGTGCTGTCTGATTCGACCGCCATTCTTGAACATATCGAGGAAACGCTGGAGCGCACGCCGCTCATTGGCAGCACCGCCGAAGATCGCGCGGAAACCCGGCGCCTGGCGGCCTGGTTCGATCAGAAATTCTATGCCGAAGTGAACGCGCCACTGCTGGGTGAACGCATGTACAAGCGCGCCGTGGTGCGCGGCACGCCCGATGGCGGCATCATCCGCGCCGCCAGCCGCATGGCGGACATGCATCTGGATTACATCGATTTCCTGCTCGAACGCCGCGCCTGGCTGGGCGGTGGCCAGTTCGGGCTGGCCGATATCGCCGCCGCCGCGCATCTTTCAGTGGCGGATTATCTGGCCGGCCTGGAATGGGATGGCCATGAACCGGCCAAGACCTGGTATTCGGCGATCAAGTCACGCCCGACGTTCCGGCCCTTGCTGGCCGAACGGCTGGAGGGCCTGCCGCCGCCGCAGCATTATGACAAGCTGGACTTCTGATCCGGCTGCCTGTTGGGAGAGGCGCGTTGGCAACCACTGAACAGGCTGAAGCTCGCGCCCGCTGGCTGCTGATCACCTTGCTTTTTGCCGGCACGGCGCTGAACTATGTCGATCGGCAGGTGCTGGCGCTGCTGAAACCCACGCTGGAAGCCGAATTCGGTTGGACCGATCAGGAATTCGCCCATCTGGGCAGCGTGTTCCAACTCTCTGCCGCGTTCGCACTGCTGGCGGTGGGCTGGTTTGTGGACAAGTTCGGCGTGCGCTGGGCATACGGCGTGGCGGTGGCGATCTGGAGCGCCGCCGGCATGGCCCACGCCGCCGCCGCCACGGTGAGCCAGTTCGTCGTCGCCCGTTCCGTGCTGGCGGTGGCCGAAAGCGTCAACACGCCCGCCGCCGTGAAAGCCGCCGCCACCTATCTGCCGCTCACCCAGCGCAGCCTCGGCCTCGGCCTCGTCAACACCGCGCCCAATATCGGCGCCATCCTCACGCCATTGCTGATCCCGCCGCTGGCGCTGGCCTTCGGCTGGCAATCGGCGTTCGTCGTCACCGGCGCACTCGGCTTTGTCTGGCTCGGTTTCTGGATCTTCGGCACCCGCCGGTTGCTGCCGGTGAACGTCGCCAAGAACGCCGCGCTCGAAGGCAATTGGGGCGAGTTGCTGAAGGATCACCGCACCTGGACGATCGTCGGCGCCAAGGCGCTCACCGATTGCGTCTGGTGGTTCGTGCTGTTCTGGTCGACCGATTTTCTGGTGAAAACCTTCGGCCTGGGCCAGGGCGAGGTCGGCGTGCCCAACGCCATCATCTTCACCATGGCGGCGCTGGGCGCGTTCAGCTGCGGCTTCCTGTTCCCGGCGCTGCTCAAACGCGGCATGAGCGTGAATAAGGCGCGCAAGACCAGCATGTTCCTCTACGCCATCCTGATCCTGCCGATCCCGCTGGCCCTTTACGCGCCCGGGCCCATCGCAGCCGCCCTGATTATCGGCCTCGCACTCTTCGCCCACCAGGGCTTCTCCACCAACATCTTCGGCCTCGCCGCCGATACCGTGCCCACCTCCCGCGTCGCCGGCGTGATGGCGCTGGGCGGCGTCGCCGGCAACCTCACCGGCACCGGCATCATCGAACTCACCGGCTGGTGCCTCACCAACGGGGTGGGCTACTGGCCGATGTTCGCGATTGCGGCGGGCGCCTATCTGACGGCCCTGCTGTTCATCCAGCTGATGCAGCCGGATATCCGCGCTTTGGACGAGGCGTGAAGTAGAAGGGCCTCCGGCGGGCAGGGACGCAGTCCCTGCACCCGTTTGTTTTCGGGCGGCCGAACGCCAAACGTGCGTCATGCTGGCGAAGGCCAGCATCTACTGTTGCATCGGCGCTCCGGCCGTTGCGCTTGCGGGCACGATGGATGCTGGCCTTCGCCAGCATGACTGGCTCATGGACCTTGTGGACTGACCAGAAACGAAAGTGGGTGCAGGGCCTCAGGCCCTGCCCGCCGGAGGCCTTCTTCCATCTACCCTCCCAGCATCTCCTCCACCCACGCCGGCACCAGCACCCCGGCCGGGCCGTGGCGGGCTTCGTCGAACATCGGGGTGCCGGCGGAGGGTTCGAGGTTGAGTTCCAGCGTGCGCGCGCCGGCCTCCTTCGCCCATTGGACGAAGCCGGCGGCGGGATAGACCGCGCCGGAGGTGCCGATGGAGACGAACAGGTCGCAGCGTGCGATGGCGGCGCTGATGTCGTCCATGTGGTAGGGCATTTCGCCGAACCAGACGATATCGGGGCGCAAGCCGCCCACCTGAGCGCAGGCCGGGCACTTGGGATTGCCGAGCGTTGGCCCGCGCCAGGGCCGGGCGGCGCCGCAGCGGGTGCAGAGGGCGGAGTTCAGCTCGCCGTGCATGTGCAGCAGGCGATTGTGGCCGGCGCGGTCGTGCAGATCATCGACATTCTGGGTGACGAGCAGGAAGTCCCCGCTCCATTCCGCCTCCAGCCGCGCCAGTGCGAGGTGGGCGGCGTTGGGCGCCACCTGGCCAAGGAAGGCGCGGCGCTCGTTATAGAACTTCTGCACCAAGGCCGGGTTGCGACGGAAGGCTTGTGGCGTGGCAACATCCTCCACGCGGTGGCCTTCCCACAGGCCATCGGCGGCGCGGAAGGTGGGCACGCCGGATTCGGCCGAAATGCCGGCGCCGGTGAGGATGACGATGTTGCGGCTCATGCCCGCCACGATAAGGCCAGCCTGCGCGGCGCGGCAAGCAGGGCGCAACCCTATTGATGCGCGTGCGTTGACTCACATCAATGCCGGTGCCGCATCCGGAGCCCAATGCTGCTGCGAAGGGAACGGGCATGCCGCGCGCCGCCAGCTTGATCAGCCGTGAAATTCTGCCGTTTGCCGCGTGGTTGGTGGCGCTGGCGCTGGCGGCGCTGCTGGTTGATGCGGCGCTGCATCTGTTCGACCAGGTGTGGGTGGGCCGCTGGCTGGGCATTCCCGGCGTGGCGCTGATCCTGGCGTCGCTCCATTATTCGCTGCGCAAGCGCAAGATCGTCACCCGCGGCAACCCGGTGACCCTGCTGCGCCGGCATGAAATCATGGCCTGGGCGGGATCGTTGCTGGTGCTGGTGCATGCCGGCATCCATTTCAACGCGGTGCTGGCCTGGCTGGCGCTGCTGGCGATGCTGGTGAATGTCGCCAGCGGGCTGACCGGCAAATATCTGCTGGCCCGCGCCCGCACCCGCCTGATCGACGCGCGGGCGCGGCTGGCGGCGCAGGGCCTGGACGCCGCCGCCATTGATGAGCGGCTGCACCGCGACAGCCTGACCATGGATCTGGTGCGCAAATGGCGGGTCGTGCATGTGCCGATCACGCTGGCCTTTGCCGTGCTGGCGACGGCGCATCTGGTGGCGACTGCGCTGTTCTGGGATTGGCAGTGATGCCGAAGCCGGGAACCCTGTTCATCATGGTCGTGCTGTTCGGCATCATCCTGCTGGCGATCTTTCGGCCGGCACCGATGTTGGCGCCCGGCCCGGTGAAGCCCGCCCATGCCGCCATCGCCGATGATTGCTTTGCCTGCCACGCGCCGTTCCAGGGAGCGGCGGCGGAGCGCTGCATCACCTGCCACGCGCCGGCACGCATTGGCCTGTTCACCACGAAGGGCAAACGGCTGGCCGGCGGCAAGGCAGCATTCCATCAGCAGCTCACCACCCCGGATTGCCTGGCCTGCCACACCGATCATGCCGGCCCGGCGCTGACTGGCCACAGCCTGGTGCGCTTCTATCACGATCTGCTGAAACCCGCGGTGCGCGGCCAATGCGCCACCTGCCACGTGGCGCCGGCCACCACGCTGCACCGCCAGTTTGCCACCACCAATTGCGCCACCTGCCATACCACCAGCGGCTGGAAACCGGCGCATTTTGCCCATGATCGGCTGTTCCGGCTGGACCGTGATCACAACGTGGCCTGCACCACCTGCCACGTGGGCGGCAATACGCGGCGCTATACCTGCTATGGCTGCCACGAGCACAAGCCCGCCGCCACGCTGGCCGAACATCGCGAGGAAGGCGTGCGCGGCAATATCGACAATTGCGCCCGCTGCCACCGCAGCGCTGAAGGCGAACGCGAGGGCGGCGAAGACGACGAGTGAAGCGGTTGCGCTGGCGCGGCAAGCTGTGGATGAATGCGCGCCATGAAGGGGCGGCAGATTCAGTGGCGGTTTGGCGGGCAGATGCTGGGCTGGGGCTTGGGCCTGGCGGCCGGTGCGCTGTTGCTGGCCTGGGCGGATTGGCAGCGCATGGCGCGCACGCATTTTGCCGATATCGCGCTGCTGCTGGTGGCGGTGCTGTTTCTGGGCATCGGCCTGTGGTTGGGCTTTGCGGTGTGGAACAAGCCACAACAGCCGCCCGGCAATCCCGCCGCCGTTGCCAGCCTGGGCCTCACCCCGCGTGAGGTGGAGGTGCTGGGGCTGCTGGCTGCTGGCCAGGCCAACAAGGAGATTGCCCGAGCGCTGGGCGTCTCCCCCAACACGGTGAAGACGCATCTGGCGCGGCTGTACGAGAAGCTGGGCGCGACCAGCCGAACGGCGGCCATCGCGCAGGCGCGGGCGCTGGAAATTGTCGGGTGATTTTGCCCAAATCACCCATCAGGGTGACAGACACGCACCCCTTGCCGTGCGCAGATGATGGCGTAACCATCACCGCAGGGGGAAGCATGATCACCACTGTCACCCGTTATGGCCTGGCCGCCGGCCTCATCATCGGCAGCATCTTGTTCGGCACCACCGTTGGCCTGCAGCAGCATATTCCCGATCCGGCGGTGGGCATGGCGATCGGCTATGCCGGTATGCTGCTGGCCTTTTCGATGATCGTCATCGCCATCCGCCGCCACCGCGATGGCGTGCTGGGCGGGGTGATCGGTTTCTGGCCAGCACTTGGGTTGGGGCTGGGCATCACCCTGATCGCCACCGTCTTCTATGTGCTGGCGTGGGAGGCAGCGCTGGCGGTGACCGGCATGGATTTCGGCGCCGAATATGCCGGCATGATGGTGGCCGAAGCCGAAAAGACGCGCGATGCCGCCGCCATCGCCAAGGCGAAGGCCGAAGCGGCGCAGTTCGCCCGCGATTATGCGCAGCCCTGGTGGCGCATGGGAGTGACGGCAACGGAGATATTGCCGGTGGGCCTGCTCGTTTCGCTGATGGCGGCGGGTTGGCTCAGCCGGCGGCGCCCGGCCTGAACGGTTGCGCGCGCGCCCATCATCCCGCAATACGGGGGCATGACAAAGAAGCCGATCCGCGTTGGTGTATTGGGTGCCGGTGGCCGCATGGGACAGGCCATCATTGGCGCGCTGTCGGATTGGCCGGGCCTGACGCTGGCCGGCGCGGTGGAACGGGCCGGCCATGCCAGTTGCGGCCGCCCGGCCGGGCCGGGGCATCCCGAAACTCTCACCGTCTGCTCCAATGTTGGCGCCATCGCCCACAAATGCGACGTGCTGATCGATTTTTCGGTGCCGGCCGCTCTGGCGGTGAGCCTGGAGGCGGCGCAGGAAGGCCGCTGCGCGCTGCTGATTGGCACCACCGGGCTGGAGGCGGAACACCACGCCCTCATTGATGCCGCCGCGCGCGATATCGCCGTGCTGCAGGCGGCCAACACCAGCCTGGGCGTCACCCTGCTGGCGCGGCTGGTCGAACAGGCGGCGCGGGCGCTGGGGCCGGATTGGGATATCGAGATCGCCGAGCTGCACCACCGGTTGAAGGTGGATGCGCCGTCGGGCACCGCGCTGGCGCTGGGCGAGGCGGCCGCAACCGGCCGTGGCGTTGATCTGGCCAGTCACAGCGATCGGGGCCGCGATGGCATCACCGGGGCGCGCGTGGAGGGCCAGATCGGCTTTGCATCGCTGCGCGGTGGCAGCGCGGCCGGCGATCACATGGTGCTGCTTGCCAGCGAAGGCGAGCGCATCGAATTGTGGCACCGCGCCGAAAACCGCAGCATCTTCGCGCGCGGCGCGCTGCGGGGCGCGCAGTGGCTGGCCGGCCGCAAGCCCGGGCGCTACTTGATGGCCGACGTGCTCGGTATCTGATTGCGGTAACGCGCCAGCGCCTCGCGGATCAGCGCGCCGACTTCGCGGCGCTCCGGCGCTGACAGGAACTGCCCAACCCGCAACCGGCGCCCGCGCGCGCTGAGGAACAGCAGCGCATCGCCCAGCGGGGTTTCCTCGATATCGACCCGGGTGAAGAACGGCTCCAGCACTTCTTCTACTGCCTTGCCCCACGGATCGATGCGGGTGAGGGTGAGTGCATCGTCGGCCAGCACCAGCCGCTCACGTGCGCCGCCTGATCGGTAATTGCTGCGAAAGGCCCAGGCCAGCAGGGCGACATCGGCGATCATGAACGGAATCACCGGCCACAGCCCGAGGATCAGGAACCGGATGGAGCCGATCAGGAACATGCCACCAATCGCCAAAATCAGCAGGCGCGCGTGATCACGCGGCAAGGAGCGATTCGGCGTGAAGGTGAGATCAAGCAGCACAACGGACTCCCTATTCGCTGCAGGCTTGCCCTGCCAGCCACTTTGGCGGAAGGGCGACATCATGACCAAGCTCTACCAGCGCCTGATGACGGCGGCCGAAATCGACGCGTATTTCCGCATTCTGGCCGCCGCCCGCCCGGAGCCGGAGACAGAACTGGCCTATGGCAATGGCTATCAGCTGCTGGTCGCGGTTGTGCTGTCGGCTCAGGCAACTGATGTGGGGGTGAACAAGGCCACGAAGCGCCTGTTTGAAGCCGTCACCACGCCGCAGCAGATGCTGGATCTGGGCGAAGACGGCCTGAAACAGCATATCCGCACCATCGGCCTGTTCAATGCCAAGGCCAAGAACGTCATCGCCCTGTCGCGCCGGCTGGTGGATGAGTACGGCGGCGAGGTACCGCACAGCCGCGACGTGCTGGAAACCCTGCCGGGTGTGGGCCGCAAGACGGCGAACGTGGTGGTGAACGTACTGTTCGGCGAGGAAACCTGCGCGGTCGATACCCACGTGTTCCGCCTCGCCAACCGCACCGGCCTGGCGCCGGGCAAGACGGTGCTGGCGGTGGAAAACGGCATCATGAAACGGGTGAAGGCCCCGTGGCGGCGCCATGCCCATCACTGGCTGATCCTGCACGGTCGTTATGTGTGCACGGCACGTAGCCCCAAGTGCCTCGATTGCCCGGTGGCGCATCTGTGCCAATTCAAGGCGAAGCAGGTTCTGGTAAAGTGAAGTTCAGCGCCGGTTCAGCGCCGGGGCTACAGACTTGATTGGTTGGAGGACGAACGATGCGCGCACTCATCCTACCGTTGCTGCTGCTTGCAGCCCCTGCTCTGAGCCAGACGAGCGAACCCGCCCTACCGGAAACCCGGAACTGCCTGCAGCTGATGCAGATCCGCAGCAATAACGTGGTGGACGGGCAGACCATCGATTTCCAGCTGCGCGATGGCAGCGTGTGGCGCAACCGCCTGCCGCGCAGCTGCCCCACCCTGGGCTTCAACCAGGCCTTCAGCTACAGCACCAGCATCCCGCAGCTGTGCAATGTCGATATCATCCGCGTGATTGTGCAGGGCAACCCCGGCATCATCGGTGCATCCTGCGGCCTCGGCAAATTCGAACGCCTGGCGCCCAAGCCACGCAAGGCAAAGGCCGGGGCCAAGGGCTGAATCAGGCTGGCGCACGCCGGCAACCGCTGCTAACAGCGCAGCATCCGCACCCGTAGCTCAGCTGGATAGAGCGCTGCCCTCCGAAGGCAGAGGCCACAGGTTCGAATCCTGTCGGGTGCACCATAGCTTCGCTTTTTGTCTCAAGGGCTTATGCCATCGGCAAAACAGCTCGCGAGCTCGAATTTCGCATAAGCGGATCATAAGCAGATTTGTTTGCCGAATCCGCGCTCATTGGCTGTGCGCCGGGCCGCTGGCACGGTGTTTTGAATGCGGTGCAGGGTACGGTCGGGAATGGTCGTGTGATATGACCTTCCATGCACCGGCACCGCGAAAAAGAGAGCACTCTGTGTCAGAGGGACTGGCAACAGGCCCAAAGATGCACGCAGCAGAATGATCCACTATCGGACCTATCGCCCACAGGAAACTGAAGATGAGTTTGGAGAGTGGGCCAGGCCAGAGGTCGCTTTGATACCTAAAGCTGAACGGCTTGCGGGCGGCACGAATGAGCAGCTTGCTGGGTGGCGTCCAAGGGATGTGGTGTTGGAGGATTTCCGCGATTTCATAATGTGATGCCACACGCTTTCTGCCCTCCCCCGCACAACGGCAGTATGGTGTATGATTTCAGGTGGTTAACAAGATTTGTGCCACATAAGGGCTGCGCAGGTCTCACACGTGCGTCATGTGGGTCGCAGTCGCGTGGAGGCCCTGCATTGATCCACTTTGAAAGCTGGATCGATGTTTGGCCAAGCGCGGTCTGAAACGTCCTCATCTCACCGCTAATGTTCAACCCGGGCGCAAACGTCTTGTGGCCAGAGTGTGTTGGTCCGTTTGCCAGCCGTCGTTCGGTACGAACTGACACGGAAGCCCCAAGATGGTTCGCGCAATGGGAACTGAGCCCTGAACTCATCCAGCGAAGATGAGCGCAGAGCGGTTGTTGTTGCACTTGGGAGCCGTGGAACCAATGTCCTATGAGGCCAACAGGGTGCAAGAGAACAGGCCTTTGCTTTGACTCGTCTCACCCGCACAACAACTGCCCGGTTGCAACCCCTGTCGCGACAAAGCCATGGGGCCGCGGCACGACATGTTGGGAAGGGTAAGCCGTTGGCGACCATGGCAATGGCAGAGATCTCCGATCTCCACGCGCAAAACCTGCAGCTGCAATCGACAATAGACCAGCTCCGGAACGCGTTGGAAGCGGCTGCTGCACACACCCAAACCGAAGTGCAAAGCGTTCGGGCTGCCATGGCCCAGGACATTGTTGTTCTAAAGGATACCGTTCAGGCATTGCGGGACGGGCTGGATAGCCAGGCAATTGCTTCGGAGGCCGCATTGCAGGCGCTGCGTGCAGCGCATGCGGCAGAAACCGATCAGCTTCGTTCGGCGGTCAATGCGCTTCGTCTTCAACTGGACGGAGCCAATGCCGATGCCGCCCAATCACTTCGGTCGCAAGAGGCGTTGGCCCATCGCGATCAGGAAGTTCTCAAGGAACAGATCAAACTGCTCCGCATCCAACTGGAAACCAACGCATGAACGCCGAATTTCCGAACGGTATGAGCCGCTCGGTCGCGCGCCGCACCCGCCGCGACGAGGCTTTGCACCGCGCGAATGTGCTGCTGGAAGTCACCCGCCGCTGCGCCAGCCTCACCGATCTGAACTCCGTGCTTGCCGAATTGGTGCATCTAACTTCGCGTGAGCTGGACTGCGAGCGCGGCACCCTGTTTCTCAACGACCCCAAGACAGGCGAGCTATATTCCCGCGTCGCGGAGGGCAATCTCGTCCGAGAAATTCGCATACTCAACAGCAGCGGTATCGCCGGTCACGTCTTCCGATCGGGCGAATCCGTGCGCTGTGATGACCCCTACCATGACCCCCGCTTCAATCAATCGGTTGATGAACGCACGGGCTTTGTGACGCGCAATGTCATCTGCGTACCGCTTTATGCCGCCTCGGGCGAGATTATCGGCGTAATTCAAAGCCTAAATCGCCGCAATGGCGCATTTAGCGACACAGATCTCGATCTTCTGCAGGATATCACCAATCAAGCCTGCACCATCCTTCAGAGCATGCAGTATCTGGAAGAGATTGAACGCATCCGCGGCAAGGAAATGGCGTTTCTGGAACTGGTGTCGGACATCAATTCAGAATTCGACCTTTCCCGCCTTTTGCAGCGCGCCGTCAGCGAGACAACTAAGATGCTGGGCGCTGAACGTGCGACGATATTCCTTCACGATACCGCAACTGGCACTTTGTTTTCACGGGTGAGCACCGGCGGCGATATCTCGGAAATTCGCTTTCCGGCAAACCTCGGTATCGCTGGTGCCGTTTTCACCGCTGGCCAGACAATGAACATTCCGCATGCCTATGCAGATTTGCGGTTCAACCCTTCCTTCGACAGGCAGACCGGCTTCTTCACGCGATCGATCCTGTGCGTTCCCATCATCAACAAGGAAAATCGCGCGATCGGTGTGGCACAGGTGCTCAACAAGAAAGGCGGAAGCTTTTCGGACGAGGACGAGCAACGCCTTAAGGCGTTTACCGCGCAGATCGCCATTGCGCTCGAAAACTCGAAGCTTTTCGATGATGTGCAGCGGATAAAAAACTACAATGAAAGCATGTTGCAAAGCATGTCCAACGGCGTCCTCACGCTTGACGCCAACAACAAAATCGTAACCAGCAACGCCGCTGGAGCACGCATCTGGGGCGCATCGGAAGCGGAACTCATTGGCAAGCCGCTGACCGGCATGCTGGGCGAAAATGGCCAGTGGTTACTTGACCAACTCGAACACACCCGGGCCAGCCAAGAGAGCAGTTTCTACCCTGACAGCACCCTTTCAGTGGGTGCGCAGGAAAAATCGGTCAACATCACGTTCATGCCATTGCGAGCAGCAGATGATAAATCGCTCGGTTCTATGCTGATGTTCGAAGATATCAGCAGCGAAAAACGCATGAAATCGACGATGTCCCGCTACATGGATCCTGTAATCGCTGCAAAGATGCTGGAGAATGACGGACTGGATCTTCTTGGTGGCGTCAATGCGGAAGCCACCATCATGTTCACCGACGTGCGCGGTTTCACAGCTATTACAGAGGAGTCCGGGGCGCAGGGCACCGTACAGTTCCTCAATCAGTATTTCACGATGATGGTTGATTGCATTACCCGCGAAGGTGGGATGCTGGACAAGTTCATTGGCGATGCGATCATGGCCTGTTTTGGCCTGCCGGTCGCCCAAGGGGACGATCCTGATCGCGCTGTGCGCGCCGCGATCACAATGATCCAGGAACTGTGGGAATGGAACGTCGTGCGCAGAGCGCAGGGTCTGAAAACCGTTGACATGGGTATCGGTCTCAACACCGATAATGTGGTGTCCGGCAATATCGGAAGCCCCAAGCGCATGGACTATACCGTTATTGGAGACGGTGTTAATCTGGCTTCACGGTTGGAGAGCGCCTGTAAGGCGTATTCGGCGCGCATTCTTGCGAGTGAATCCACAGTGTCCAAACTGCGGGGAACGTATCGTCTTCGCGACATCGACCTGGTTGTCGTCAAGGGCAAGACCCAGCCGGTCCGTGTGTTCGAAATCCTCGACTTTCATGACACCCAAAGCTTCCCGAACCTTATGGACGTGGTCAACCATTTCGGCGAAGCCATGGTGGATTATCGTGGAGGCAAATTCGATCGCGCCATCCAGCGTTTTGAACGTTGCCTGCAGCTCAATCCCAGCGACAGCCTTTCACAAACCTATATCGATCGTTGCCAGGCTCTCTTGGCAAGCCCGCCGACGGAGGCATGGGATGGCGTGTGGGTGATGAACAGCAAGTGATAACAGCGCCAGCAAGCTGACAGCCGGGGTCGTCTGTGCCGGAAAAACTGGCCGGGCTCGATCCCGCTAAGGATCGACGTTGAAAATCACACTTTCAAGTTCAGCGGCAACAAGGGGGTTACGGCAGTTGCGCTGATAAGCCAGCACCCTGTTGCGAAACCTGTTCGTGGTTTGGTGGTCCCCCGAATTCTCCTCCGGGGGAAAGGTGGGCATCCGGCGATCATTCGGCGGCCTAAGGGGCCGTTACAACAGCACAATCGTTCGGCGTCAGCCAATGATCTGAGCACCCTTTCCTGTTGTGCATGGTGCACGTCACGCTTTATCGGCATTGCGGCCGTTGCTATGGTCGTCACAGCCCGAATTCTCGCCCGAAAGTGACCGCCATGCGTGTCGTGCTGTTTGCTGTCCTGATCGCCAGCCCTTTGGTGGCGCAGGAAGTCGCAGTGCCCACGGCATCGACGGTCGATGCGCCAATCTGCACCGATCGGCCAACCAAATCGAACTTTGCCTGCACGGTGCCCAAAGGCCTGTTCCAGATTGAATCCGATGGCCTCACCTGGCTGATGAACAGCAGTGGCGGCACGCGCGGCGATCAGTTGCTGTTCACCAACCCCACCTTCAAATATGGCCTGAGTGACAGGAGTGATATCCAGATCAACTGGGTGCCCTTCACTCGTATCCGCAGCCGCGACGCCGCCGGCACGGTTTCCACCCTGTCGGGCATCGGCGACGTCACCGTGCGGTTCAAGCAACGCCTGACCAGCCCCGACGGCGCCTTTCAGTTGGCCATCCTGCCCTTCGTGAAGCTGCCGACGGCGCGGGCCGGGATCGGCAATGGCAAGCTGGAAGGCGGAGTGGCGGTGCCGATCAACATCAGTGTGCCGGGCGGCTGGACGGTGACGCTGGGGCCGCAACTGGATGTGCTGGCGGATGCAGACGGGCAGGGCCGCCATGCCGGGTTCACCGGCCTGGTCAACATTGCCAAGCAATTTGGCAAGTTCACGCTCTACAACGAGCTCTGGACCAGCCAGAATTTCGATCCGGCGGGGACGGTACAGCAATATAGCTATGATGTGTCGCTGGCCTGGCTGCCGCGGCCCACGTTGCAGTTCGACGTTGGTGCCAATGTCGGGCTCAACCGCAACACGCCCGATCTGGTCGGCTACGTCGGCATTTCCACCCGATTCTGAGCGACCGGCAGGGGCTGAGTCGCGCGGCACCTGAGTCGAATGAATTCGAAGCGCGCGGGCGCTTCCTGACCCAAATATAGCCCAGATATGAGACGGAACGGCCCAATTCGGCAGTTTCTCAATAATCGTTAACAACAAATCACACCTTTTTCTAACAAAATCTTGACGAATTGGTAAAATTCCGTGAAAAGCGCCGTTGATCGGTTCGCGTGATGCGTAATGCGCGACTTGGTTGGGGGTGAGTAGGCGTATGAGCACCAGTGATGTGGCGTTAAGCATTATTACCCGTGCTGTTGCGGGTGTGCGATCCTGTCGTCGTGGCGCAGCAGCAACAGAATTGGCACTCATCCTGCCGCTGTTGACGACGATGATTCTTGCGGTGTTCGAATATGGCGCCGTGATCTACAGCTACAGCGCCATGCAGTTCGGTGCCAATCGTGTGGCACGCACGGTTGCTGTGAACCGCATGACCAATGATCAGGCCCAGACTGCCGTGCGCAATTACCTGCCCGGCTGGGTGCGGGATGATGTCAGCATTTCGGTGTCCCAGACGGCGCCGGCCGATCCCGAAACCAATCTGGTGCAGGTCCAGCTTTCGGTGGCGGCGGCGCAGGCCACGCCGATGGCACTGCTCACCCGCGCCGTGCCCTGGCAACTCACCGCCAACGTGGCGATGAAGCAGGAACTTCCCTATGTCGATTGAACCACGCCGCAGCTCTCTGCTGGCCCGGCTGCGCGCCGCCCGGCACGGCGCCACTGCCACCATCTTTGCGCTGTCGATGCCGGTGATGGCCGGCGGCTTGGCGCTGGGCATTGATTTCAGCCTGTACAACATGGTGCACAACCGCATGCAGGCGACTGTGGACGGTGCGGCGCTGGCCGCCGCCATGGAAATTGAACGCGGCGGCGATGTCACTGCCAAGGCGCTGGAATTCGTCGGCGCTGAGCTGCCCGCGGGCTTCGCCGGCATGACCACTGGCGCCGATGTGACGCTGGGCATCTATGACACCGCCAATGGCTTCCGGCCCGACAACAGCAGCGATGCCAATGCCGTGCGCGTGCGCGGCGAACGCTCGCCAAATCGCGGCAATGGCGTGAACCAGTTGTTTTCCGCGCTGTTCGTCGACGATGCCAAGAAGATTTCGGTGGAAGCCATCGCTGCCCGCCCGGTCAACGTCTTCTACCAGCCGCCGGAAAGCCGCACGCTTGATCCCGAAGCCGGTGATTACAACGAAATCTATGTTTATTGCTTCGACACGCGCGGCAGTGGTTCAGCGGATTCACGGCGGTCGCAGATGACCCTGGTCTCCAACAACATGCCGCCCGCCAGCGATATCGTGGCGACATCGGGCGGGCTCATCACCGCCAATCCGCCGACCAACCCGACGTGGCCGCGCTGCACACAGGAAGGCCAGACGCTCAGCATCCGGCTGCGCAATATCCGCCACGTCAAGGCCAACCCGGTGCTGTGGGGCAATCCCGCAGCCACTGTGAGCGGCGTGCAGCCCGGCCGGCCGGAACATAATTACTACACCGATACCCGCATCGAAGGTTGGGTCGAGCAGTTCGATCTGCAGGGCTTCAACATCCTTGAAACCGTGCGGTGTGACACGGCTGCCCAGTGCACGCCGGGCTCCGGCAGTTCGACCATCCCGACCGGCCGCAACCGCCAGACCACTCGCAGCCGCGAAACCCAGCCGTGTGAACCGGGCAAGTTCATGTATTTTGGTTTCGAGGATCGCCCGCCCGGCCAGGCCGGCGCCAACAGCAACTGGTTGCAGCCGGCGTGGACCGATACCGATTATGACGATATCCGCATCGTCATGCGCTGCCCCAACAGCGGCCGGCTGGGCGATGCCTTCGTGCGGTTGGTGAAATAAGAAACTGCCCCGCCCCACGGGTCGCGCGCCGAATCACAGCATAACAAATGATCGCTGCGGTCATCGAACCGCGGTGTATTGGCAAGATGAGCAGACTTCTGGGAAGCGTGATGAGCGCGCTGTTGCCGATCAAGGCCGCCACACAAGCGTGATTGGCGAAGCTCCCAGCGATCATCGTTCGCTCCCCGTGTGCCATCCGCCTAGTAGCGCGGGTGTTCGAGTCGCCGGCGATTCGCGTCAGATTCGACGATTAGTTGTCCCTTTCTTTTTCACCAGATAATTTCGTAGGATAATATCCCTGAATCTCGCTATCCAAGGTAAGCACCCCTCTCTACGGTACAAATATACACTAACATTAAACAATAGTTAAGTTGCATTAAGGCTCGATACTTGACTCTTTCTCCGGCTTTAAATAGATGACTGTCGGGGTCTGATTATATCAGATACGCGCTGTTGTGTTCCTGGATAGTCAGGGTGTAGCTATGCTTAACATATCGGTTAAGAGTTTCTTTGCTTCTTTTTATGGCCTGATGCCATGCAGGCGCGGCTCAGCGAGTACTGAGCTGGTCCTGATAATGCCGCTGTTTGCCAGCATGCTGTTTGGTACAATCGAATACGGCTCGGTCATCTACAGCTATAGCGCCATGCAGTTCGGTGCCAATCGTGTGGCGCGCACCGTTGCTGTCAACCGCATGAGCAATGCACAGGCGCAGACAGCCGTCCGCAATTACCTTCCTGGTTGGGTGCGCGACGACGTCACTGTCGCGGTCTCCCAGACGGCGCCAACCGATGCCAACACCAATCTCGTGCGGGTCCAGCTTTCGGTGCCGGCGCAGCAGGCCACGCCGCTCGCCATTCTCACCCGCATGATGCCATGGCAACTGACCGCCAATGTGGCGATGAAGCAGGAGCTTCCCTATGTCGATTGAGCCGCGTCGCCGCTCTGTGCTCGCCCGGCTGCGTGAAGGCCGCAGGGGCGCCACCGCCATGATCTTTGCGCTTTCGATGCCGGTGATCGCCGGTGGCTTGGCCCTGGGCATTGATTTCAGCCTGTACAACATGGTGCACAACCGCATGCAGATTGCCGTGGATGGTGCGGCGCTGGCGTCCGCCATGGAAATCGAACGTGGTGGCGATGTCACCGCCAAGGCACTGGACTATGTTGGCGCTGAACTGCCGGGGCAGTTTTCGGGCATGACCACGGCGGCCGATGTGACGCTGGGGATCTATGACACCGCCAATGGTTTCCGGCCCGACAACAGCAGCGATGTCAACGCCGTACGCGTGCGGGGCGAACGTTCGCCCGATCGCGGAAATGCCATGAATCAGCTGTTCTCCTCGCTGTTCATCGACACAGCCAAGACGGTCTCGGTGGAAGCCATCGCCGCCCGCCCGGCCAACGTCTTTTATCAGCCGCCGGAAAGCCGCACGCTTGATCCCGAAGCCGGCGATTACAACGAAATCTATGTCTATTGCTTCGATACGCAGGGCTCAGGATCACCGGCATCGCGGCGTTCGCAGATGACGCTGGTTTCGAACAACATGCCATCGAGCGCCAATATTGTGCAGATTTCGGGCGGGCGTATCCCCGCCAATCCGCCAACAAACCCGACGTGGCCGCGCTGTTCGCAGGAGGGCCAGACCCTTTCAATCCGATTGCGCAACATCAGGCATGTGAAAAGCAACCCGACACTCTGGAACAATCCCAACGCCACGATCAGTGGTGTGCGGCCTGGCCGGCCCGAGCACAACTATTTCACCGACACCCAGATTGAATCCTGGGTTGAGCGGTTCGACCTGCAGGGTTTCAACATCCTTGAAACCGTACGCTGCGATTCTGCGGCTCAGTGTACGCCGGGTTCCGGCAGCTCGACCATCCCGACCGGTCGCAATCGGCAGAACACCCGCCGCCGCGAAACCCAGCCGTGCGAGCCGGGCAAGTTCATGTATTTCGGTTTCGAGGATCGCCCGCCCGGCCAGGCCGGCGCCAACAGCAACTGGTTGCAGCCGGCATGGACCGATACCGATTATGACGATATCCGCATCGTCATGCGCTGCCCCAACAGCGGCCGGCTGGGCGATGCTTTCGTGCGATTGGTGAAGTGAGGTTATTGCGCGGCGCTGCCGGACTTTTGTTCAGTCATCATCCTCGTCATCGCCACCCCGATCATTGACACGGGGCATTGCGACTTCGGCCGTGAAATTTTCCGGCATGGGAACCAACGACAAGATCGCTGCGCTTGATCCAGGCACGGAAACTGTCAGGCGGGCAAACCCATCATCATCGGCAACCGTGTTCACCGTCGCCGCGCCTGCCACCCACGGTGGCAGTGCGGCGCGCGTGGCTGCTTCGGCAGTGGCAACGTTGGTGCCAAACGCGATCTGGCGCGCGCCGGTGCGCGCCGCGGTTTCCATTGCGCTGTAGGTGTAGATGGCAAAGCCAAACTGCAACACGCCGAACAGCAAAACCGACAGCAATGGAACGATTAAAGCGAATTCAGCGGCAACAGCGCCGCTGCGCGACCCGTTGATGGATGATGCCTGCTGTGTTCGCATGATCGAACCCTTGCTTGTTAACACATTGTCAGTATGAAACCGTACAAACATAATATTACATAAATTGTCTGGAAGTACAAGGTAACAGACGCTAAAATTCGCTCCAACATCAGCGCCACTGGGCGTTTCTGTTGGTAGCATTGGTTAACAATTTGATCAATTACACGGACCCATCCCGGCTTGGGTTAAGGGATCCGCCAGGCTCCGCTGCGCTGTGGTCTCATTACGCTTGCTAGCGCGAGGCGGGCGCGAACAGCTTCTGCACTTCCGGGCTTTCCTCCACGGTCTGCACCATGGTCGGCGTCAGTTTCATGGCCGGGGCGGCCTGTTCGAAAGCATAACCCAGCGCCAGCAGCCGCGCGTCGCTCCACGCTGGGCCGATGAAGCTCAGCCCCACCGGCAGCCCGCGCACGCCGCCCATCGGCACGGTGAGGTGCGGGTAACCGGCCACTGCCGCAAGCCCGCCGGCGCCGCCGCCAGGTGATTGATCGGCGTTGACCGAATCGATGAACCAGGCCGGCGCGGTGGTGGGGGCCACCAGCACTTCCACGCGTGCATCGGCCAGCATCTTGTCGATGCCTTCCTTGCCGGCAAGGCGCAGCGAGGTCTCGCGCGCCTTCAGATAGGCCGGATCGGTCAGCCCCTTGGTGGCTTCCGCCTTTTCAAACGTGTCCTGCCCGAACAGGCCCATTTCAGCCGCGGCATTGGCCTTGTTGAAGGCGATGAGGTCAGCCAGCGTGCGCGGATTCACATTGGCCGGCGTGGTGGCGAGATAGGCTGCCATGTCGGCCTTCAGCTCGGTCAGCAGCACGGTGAATTCGTTGGGCCCAATCTCGCGGCGGTTGGGGGCGGTGGTGATGTCGACCAGCACGGCGCCCTGCGCCTTCAGCACGCCAAGCGCGGCTTCGAAGCGGGCATCGACCCCCGTGTGCCAGCCGGTGGCCCAGCGCAGCACGCCGATGCGGGCGCCCTTCAGCGCTTCAGGCTTCAAGGCGGCGACATAATCGGTCTTGCGTGCGTCGGCTTCCCTGGTGGCCGGATCGGTCGGGTCGCTGCCGGCCATCACGGTGAGGAGGCGCGCCGCCAGCGTCACGTCGCGGGTCATCGGCCCGGCTGTATCCTGGCTGTGGCTGATCGGCACGACATGCGTGCGGCTGACCAGGCCCACCGTGGGCTTGATGCCTACGATGCCGTTCATCGCGGCTGGGCAGGTGACGCTGCCATCGGTTTCCGTGCCGATCGCGGCATCCACCATCTGCGCCGCCACAGCAGCGCCGCTGCCCGATGATGATCCGCAGGTGTTGCGCGAAAGTGCGTGCGGGTTGCGAGTCTGGCCGCCAACCGCGCTCCAGCCCGAGATCGAGGCATCGGCGCGAATGTTCGCCCATTCCGAAAGATTGGTCTTGCCCAGCAGTACGGCACCGGCACCGCGCAGGCGGGCCAGGAACGGCGCATCGCGGCCGGTCACATTGTCTTTCAGGGCCAGGCTGCCGGCGGTGGTGGGCAAGGGCCCGGCCATGTCCACATTGTCCTTCACCAGGATCGGCAGGCCATGCAGGGGCCCACGCGCCTTGCGCTGGCGATCAAGCGCGCGCGCCTGATCAATCGCGGTGGGATCAACCGCGATCACCGCGTTCAGCTTGGGATTGAGCGCCTTGATGCGAGTGATGGCGGCGGCGGTGTTGGCTTCGGCCACACCCACCGGTTGGGCGCTGGCCATCGCCGTCTGCACTGCCAATGCGCCCGCCACCAGCATCGCCGCCTGTTTCCGCATATCTATCCCCTGTTGCAAATGAGTAGCGCGCAGACTTTGCCTGCCGTGGCATGATTTGCAACTGTGGCACATCGGTTTAGGCTGTTTGCTGCAGTTGCGAACAAACAGGATCATGGGGTTGCGATCAGACGGCATTATAACAGGGGTGGAGGCAGGGCGATGAACGTGCCCGGCCCGCATCCGGCTGACACCGATCCCGCCGCCCGCATCGCGGCGCTGGAACAGGCGCGCGCTGTGGCCGAAGCCGCCAACCAGGCCAAGACGCAGTTCCTGATGGGCCTGTCCCACGAAATCCGCACGCCGCTGAATGCCATTCACGGCTATGCTCAGCTGCTGGAGCGCGGCGCCGCCATCACGCCAAGCGAAGCCGGGCGCATCATCCGCCGCAGTTCCGAACATCTCGCCGATCTCGTCGAAGGCCTGCTCGACATCAGCCGTATCGAATCCGGCGTGATGAAGCTGAACCGCGAGACGGTGGCGTTGCGGGCGCTGGTGGAGCAGGTCGCCGCCATGTTCCGCATCGAAGCGCAGAACAAGGGCCTGGAATTTGTCTTCAGCCTGCCGCCCAACCTGCCGACCTGGGTGCTGGCCGATGAGCGACGGCTGCGCCAGGTGCTGATCAACCTGCTTTCCAACGCCATCAAATATACCGAAACCGGCAGCGTCACCCTATCGGTGCGCTATCGGTCGATGGTGGCGGAATTCGACGTGGCCGATACCGGCATCGGTATCGCGCCCGAAGATGTCGAACGCATTTTCCAACCCTTTGATCGCGGCGGCGGCCGTGCATCCGGCGTGGCGCCGGGCATCGGGCTGGGCTTGTCCCTTTCGCGCATGCTGGCGCAGATCATGGGCGGCGAGATCGGGGTGAAGAGCGAGCCCGGCGCCGGCAGCCGTTTCCTGCTGCGCCTGTTGCTGCCGCAACCCAACACCGCCCCGCCCGACGATCAGGCGCGCGGCCTGCCGATCGCCTATGAAGGCCGCCGCCGCACCATCTTGGCCGTTGATGATGATCCCGGCCAGCTGGCGCTGTGGCAGGAATTGCTGCGCCCCATTGGCTTCAACCTGTTCGTGGCTGGATCGGGCGGTGCTGGGTTGTCGCTGGCGGAACTCGGCCGGCCCGATCTGGTGCTGCTCGATGTGTCGATGCCGGGGCTGGGCGGCTGGGAAGTGGCGCGCCGTCTGCGGGAACGCTTTGGCCGCGAGATCGGCATATTGATGGTGTCGGGCAATGCCAGTGAACTGGTGGGCGTGGTCGGCACCGGCGATCATGATGGCTTTGTGCTGAAGCCGGTGGACCAGCAACTGCTGTTTGGCATGCTGGGCCGCCAGCTTGGCCTGATCTGGATTTACGAAGGCAGCGTCCCGGATGTGGCCCCGGCTGCTGCGCTGCCCGATGCGGCACGCGCCCATCTGGCCGAACTGGCGCGGCTGGCGCGCACTGGCCATGTGCGCGGGCTGTCGGCGGCGCTGGTCGCCTTGGCCGAAGCCGTGCCCGCCGCTGGCCCGCTGGTTGCGCGCTTGACCGCGGCGTTGGATGCGTTTGATCTTGCTGCCTTTCAGAAGTTGCTGGCAGAACAGCAGCCCGAGGTCGCGAACGGGGAGAAGACGCCATGACCGAAACCCATCACACCACCATATTGGTGGTGGACGACGCGCCGGATTCGCTGCGCTTCCTCACCGACACGCTGGAAGGCGAAGGCTATGGCGTGCGCATTGCCCGGGATGGCCACGCCGCACTCGCCAGCCTGGCTGCGGAATTGCCCGATCTGGTGCTGATGGATGCGGTGATGCCGGGCATCGACGGGTTCGAGACGACGCGGCGCATCAAGGCCGATCCGGCACTGGCATCCGTGCCGGTGATCTTCATGACCGGGCTGACCGAAACCGAAAATGTGCTCGATGGCCTGGCGGCCGGCGGCGTGGACTATGTGAAGAAGCCCATTGTGTTGGCCGAACTGCTGGCGCGGCTGAAGGTGCATCTGGGAAATGCCCGCATTGCCGCTGGCGCGCAGGGCGCGCTGGATGCCAGTAACCGGCCGCTGCTGGCTTTGGATGGCGAAGGGCGGGTGTTGTGGACGACGCCTAAGAGCGCTGCGATTCTTGATCGCCGCTTTGGCGTGGCGGTAGGCGGGCAGCTGCCACCGGCGCTGGCCGGCCAGTTGCAGCGGCTGGCCCAGGGCGAGGCGCGGGTGAAGCAGGATTTTGCCGATGGCCGGGTGGAGTTTGCCGCCGTGGCCACCAAAGGCGAAGAACGGCATTTTCGCCTGACCGAAACGCTGGAAGGCGCCGATGAAAAACTGCTCGCCCAGCGCCATGGCCTGACCGAGCGCGAAGCCGAAGTGCTGCTGTGGATCAGTCGCGGCAAGGCCAACCGCGAGATCTCGGAAATATTGGGCATCTCCCCGCGCACTGTGAACAAGCATCTCGAACAGATTTTCGAAAAGATGGGCATCGAAAATCGCGCGTCGGCTGCGGCGGCCGCCGTGAAGACACTGGCGCAATAAGAGGCATTTGGCAGGCGCGATGCGGCCCGCTATGCCTGTGCCATGATCATCGGCATCGATCTTGGCACCACCAACAGCGCCGCGGCTTACTGGGTCGATGGCGAAGCCCGGCTGACCCCCAACCGGCTGGGCGAAACGCTCACACCATCAGCGGTGGGCCTGGATGATGATGGCCGCCTGCTGGTCGGCCGGCCGGCGCGCGAGCGCATGGCCAGCCATGCCGGCCTCACCGCCACGTCGTTCAAACGCTATATGGGCACCCAGCACCGCATCGCGCTCGGCAAGCAGGAGTATGGCGCCGAGGAACTCTCCGCCATGGTGCTGCGCAGCCTGAAGGAGGATGCCGAGGCGCATCTGGGCGAGGCCGTGACCGAAGCGGTGATCACCGTGCCGGCCTATTTCAACGACAAGCAGCGCAAGGCCACTCGCCGCGCCGGCGAACTGGCCGGCTTCAAGGTGGAGCGGCTGATCAACGAGCCGACCGCCGCCGCATTGGCCTATGGCATCCACCAGCTCGAAGGCGAAACCCGTTTCCTGGTGTTTGATCTGGGCGGCGGCACGTTTGACGTGTCGGTGCTGGAAATCTTCGAAGGCGTCATCGAAGTGCGCGCGTCCACCGGTGACAACCGGCTGGGCGGCGAGGATTTCAATGGCGTGTTGGCCGGGCTGATGGCCACGGCTGACAAGAAGCTTGAAGCCGCTGCCCGCGGCGATCGCCAACTGGCCGCCAAGTTGAACGAAGCCGCCGAACGCGCCCGCCGCAACCTGACCAGTAGCAGCGAAGCGGTGATGGAACTGCAATGGCAGGGCGAGAAGTGGCAGCACGCCGTTACTGCCGAACAGTTCGAGGCCGCTGCCCAGCCGCTGCTGGAACGGCTGAAGACGCCCGTGCTTCGGGCGCTGCGTGATGCCGATATTGCGCCAGACAGCCTGTCCGAAATCATCCTGATCGGTGGTTCGACCCGCATGCCGGTGGTGCGCCGCACCGTGGCGCGCATGTTCGCGCGTTTCCCCAACAGCACCATCAACCCTGATGAAGCCGTGGCGCTGGGCGCGGCCGTGCAGGCCGGGCTGAAGGCGCGTGATGCGGCGCTGCGCGAAGTCGTGCTCACCGATGTCTGCCCCTATTCGCTAGGCGTGGACATCGCCGAGCGGCTGCCTGGCGGCGCCATCGAAAGCGGCATTTTCTCGCCGATCATCGAGCGCAACACCACGGTGCCGGTCAGCCGGGTCAACATCTACGAGACGATGCAGCCCAATCAGCGCGAGATCGTGCTGGGCATTTATCAAGGCGAAGCGCGGCGGGTGGCGGAGAATGTGCGCATCGGTGAATTGAAGGTGCCGATGCCGCGCGGGCCGGCCGGGCAACCGATCGAAGTGCGCTTTTCCTACGACATCAACGGCCTGCTGGAAGTTGACGTGAAGGTGCTTGCTACCTCCGACGCGCATAATCTGGTGATCGCCGACCCTGAAGATCAGGTCAGTCCCAAGGAACTGGAACGCCGCCGCGCCGCATTGGCCGCCCTGAAGCAGCATCCCCGCGATGCCGAGGCCAACCGCGCCGCGCTGGCCCGTGCCGAGCGGATGTGGGAAAATGCGCTGGGCTTTGAACGCGATGAGATCGGCCATCTGATCCATGGTTTTCAGGCCGCGCTCGCCACCCAGGATGTGCGCACCGCCGATACCGCCCGCGAACAGCTGATTGCCGCACTCGACCAGCTGGAAGGGCCGAGCTGGTTGTGAGTCCCTGGGGTCTTCTGGGGCTGAAGCCGGGGGCCGACCGCGATGCCATCCGCCGCGCCTACGCCAGGCTGTTGAAGACCACCAACCCGGAAGATGATCCGGAAGGCTTTATGCGGCTGCGCGAAGCCCATGATGCGGCGCTGGCGCAGCTGCAATGGCGCCAGCAGTGGCCGGATGAAGATGAGGCGGAGCCCGCGCCTGCGCCGCCCGAACCCGCATCGGCGCCAATGCCCGAACCGGCCCAGGACCCGGGCTTCGCCGGCGAGCAGGATGATCTCCTCGCCCGGCAGGAAGCACTGGTCATGGCCATCCAGGCCGGCCCCGAAGGTCAACGCACAGCCTTCGATGCGCTGCTCAGCGCACCGGCGCTGGACAGCGTGGCGGCGCGGGCCGGCGTTGAAAACTGGCTGGCCGGGCTCATTGCGGCCAGCCTGCCGGCCAGCGATCCGCTGGTGGTGGCCGCCATTCATCAGTTTGGCTGGGATGATCTGCCGCGCGGGTCCACCCCGCACAGCATCGCCCGCCTGTTGCAGCGCCGCGAAGAAGGCGAATTTGTCGCCGGCATCGCCCGGCCGCACACCGATCTGCACGTTGGCTACATGGCGCTGAGCAAGCCGCCGGGGCCACGCTGGCTCCGGCATCTCGGCGCCCTGTTCTCTGCCGCCCCGGCCCAGACGCGCACCATATTGGGCCTGGCTGATGGTCCGATGCCCGGCATTCTCGATTGGCTCAATGCCGATGCGGTGGCGGCCTGGCGGGATTGGCACAGCAAGGCGCGGCTGCGGCTGTGGATGATCCTCACCATGTTCCCGCTGGCGGCGGTGGTGCTGGTCGGCTTGCTGAACGCGTCGGGCTGGCCGGAGCCGGTGCAGCAGGGCGTGGGGTTGCTGGCGTGGGGCGCGCCGTTCGGTCTGCTGGCCGTGCTGCGCTGGCGGCAGCGCTGGCTGGACAATTGGGATCGGCCGGAATGGCAATTTACCCATTGGCCACTGGCGATCGCCGCGCTGCCGTTGCTGGCGGCGCTGTGGCCGGCGCTGCCGGTGCTCACGCCCTTGTTTCTGCTGCCGGTGCTGGCGGCAGTCACGTGGCTGCTGCTCGCGCTCGATCGGCTGGAACCGCCGGCCATGCGCGAGTTGTTTCCTGGCCTGATCCGCAGCCAGCCGGCCTGGCTGTTCCTGCTGCTGATGATTGGCGGCGGGCCGCAGGCTGATCCCGGTGCGCCCGTGCGGGTGCTGGCCTGCGCGACATTGGCCGTGGCCTGGTGGCAGGGCGGTGACGCGCTGACCTGGCTGGCCGAACGCCGGCTGGGCGCGCGGGCGGCGTGGCTGCCGGCGCTGGCGGCGGTGGGTGATGGCGCGCTGGCGCTGGGGCTGGCGGCGTTGGGCTGGCCGGAACGCGGCCTGGCGCTCACCCCGCTGGCGCTGCTCGGCCTGCTGATCGCCTTGCGTGCGGCGCGCGGCTGGTGGCAGGCGCTGCCGGCTGCGGGGCTGGCCGGCTTTGCTCTGCTGCTGCTCGAACTCTTGAGCCGCCTGGATGCCACCATGCCCGGAGCTGGCGAGGCGCTGTCGGGGTTCGCCAGTGCCGATCTCTTGATCGATCCGGCCACCGGCCTGCCGCGCGCGCCGTTCATCACCGGACTGCTGATTGCCGGCGTCGCCACCTGGCAGGCGCGGCGGCGCGGCATCACCGGCTGGCCGCTGCGCATCCTGATCGGCGCGATCGGCCTGTTTCTGATTCTGCGCCCGCTGGTGGATGAGCGGCCAGCGCCGACCACAACGGCCAAACCGCCACCGATCGAAACAGGCTATCGTGCGCCCAAGGCGATTGGAGACCGAGCGACGTGGGTGCAGCTGTCACCTGCGAGCGATGTCTCACCCGGTCGCTACAAGCTCGAAGCGCGGCTGCAGGTGGGGCCGGATGGCCGCGTGACGGGCTGCCGGCTGGAAAAGCCGTCTGGCGTCAAACCAGTCGATTTGACCGCCTGTCTCCAGCTCCGTGCGCGCGGCCGCTACAGCCCTGCGCGGGACATAAAGGGCCAGCCGGTCGCAGCGGTTGAATTTTATGGGCTGGAATGGTCGGTCAAACAGGTTCCGGGCCGGGTGGCGCCACCCACGCCGCCGCCACCGCCCGCCATCGTCTGTGCGCCGCCGGCCACCACCACCGGCCCGATGGTGGCCGAACCCTGCATGGCGGATGACTGGATTGCCGATGGCACCTATCCGCAAGGGCCGTTGCAGCGCGGCGAATCCGGCCTGGTGCGCTATCGTCTGTTCGTCGATACCGGTGGCCGCGTCGAACGCTGCGCCATCATCGGATCAAGCGGGCATTCCGGGCTGGATCGCTACACGTGCGCCCTGCTCAGCCGTCGCGCCCGCTTTGTGCCCGCCCGCAATGTCGATGGCAGCCCGATGGTGTGGGAATATGCCGGATCGGTGCGCTGGGAACTGAAAGGACGATGATGGAGCAACGGCTGCCTTCGCCTCCTGCACCACTACTGAGCCCGTTGGCGTTGCTGGCCTTGTGCCTGGCCTTTGCCGGCCAGATCCTGCTGATTGCGCTGCAACTGGCGGGGCCACCGCCTGCCGGGCCGCGGCAATTGCTCGATTTCCAAGTGTTCCACATCGCCGGCCAACTGGCCTGGGCCGGCGATCTGGGCACCGCTTATGATCCGGTGCAGTTCTGGGCGCACACAAAATCGCTCACCGGCAGCAATGATCGCATGCTGTGGCCCTACCCGCCGCATTTCAATCTGGTCACCGCGCCGCTGGCCCTGCTGCCCTTGTGGCTGAGCTATGTGGTGTTCGTGGGCGGCAGCTTGGTGTTTTACGGTCTGGCGCTGCGCCGGCTGGCAGGCGGGCAACATGCGCTGGCGCTGGCCATGTTGTTTCCGGCCATCCTCATCTGCATCCGCATCGGCCAGAATGCCTTTTTGATCGGCGGGCTGGTGGCCTGGTTTGCCAGTCTCGCGCTGGCCGGGCGCACGCTCGCCGGGGTGCCGCTGGGGCTGTTGACGATCAAGCCGCAGTTCCTGCCCGGCATCGGCCTTTATCTGCTGTTGCGCGGCCAGTGGCGGATCATTTTCGCGGGCGGGCTGGTCGCGGCGCTGGCGCTGGCGCTGGCGACACTGCTGCTGGGCAGTGGCGTGTGGCTGGATTTTGTCCATGTCATGGGTGAACTCAGCAAATATCTGTCGCGCGGGCTTTACCCCTATCACCGCATGACATCGCTCTATGCGGCGCTGTTCATGCTGACCGGTGACTCCGGGCTGGCATTGGCTGGGCAGATTGGCTTTGCCGTACTGCTGGCCGCCGGATTGTGGCTGGCGGCACGACGAGGCTGGCCACCGCGCCATCTGCTGGCCGCTGCCGTGATGGCCAGTACGCTGATGTCGCCTTATGGCTATGATTATGATCTGCCGGTACTGGGGGCAGCGATTGCGCTGCTGGCCCCCGATCTGGTGGCTGGGCGCCGCGTTTGGGTCCTGCTGCCGCTGGCGTGGCTGGCCTGTCTGGTCGGGGCGATCATCAACTATGCATATGCGGCGGCGCCGCGTCCGGCGGTGACGATCCTGCCGCTGCTGCTGTTGTGTGCGGCGATGCTGGTGCAGGCGCGGCGCCCGCCAATCAGCGTTGAACCGCGCTGAATTGCCAACCCGCCGATGCACGCGCACAACAGGCCCGCCACTGGAGACGCGATGATGACCAGCCCTCGTCAGATCCGCACCGCGGTTCCGCTGGTCGGGCCGCTGGGCACGGGCCTGATGCTGCTGGCCTGCGTGCTCCTGATGGGCGGCGTCGCCTTCTACCTGGCCTGGCCGGCAGAAAAGCTGCCGGGGCCCAAGGCGCTGATCGATTTCCAGGTCTTTCACATCGCCGGCCAATTGGCCTGGGCAGGCGATCTGGCCACGGCCTATGATGCGCAACGCTTCTGGGCCCACACGCGGGCGCTGACGGGCAATCCAGGCCACATGTTCTGGCCCTATCCGCCGCATTTCAATCTGTTTACGGCGCTGCTGGCGTTGCTGCCGCTCTGGCTGAGCTATCTCCTGTTCTGCGGTGGCAGCCTGCTCTGCTACATGCTCACGCTGCGGCGGCTGGCCGGCGTTCACTATGGCACGGTGCTCGCGCTGTTGTTTCCTTCCCTTTTGCTCTGCATCTTCATCGGGCAGAACGCCTTGCTGATCGGTGCGCTGGTGGGGTGGCTGGCCAGCCTGGCGCTGAGTGGGCGCACGCTGGCCGGTGTACCGCTGGGCCTGTTGACGGTGAAACCGCAGTTCCTGCCCGGTGTTGGCCTTTATTTGCTGCTGCGCGGCCAATGGCAGATCATCTTCACCGGCGCCCTGGTCGCCGGGCTTGCACTGGCAGCGGCGACCTTGTTGTTCGGTTTGCGTGTCTGGCCGGATTTCTTCGCCGTCATGGGCAACGTCAGCGCGCATCTGTTCGATGGGCGATACCAGTATTTCCGCATGACCTCGCTTTTTGCTGCGCTGTTCGTCGTGACCAAAGACCCGCAGCTGGCGATGGCAGCGCAAATCGGGCTTGCCGTGGTGCTGGCGGGCGGGTTGCTGCTGGCCAGCCGGCGCGGGTGGCCGCCGCGGCAGCTGCTGGCCGCCGCCATCATGTCCAGCACCCTGATGTCGCCCTATGGCTATGATTATGATCTGCCGGTCGTGGGCGCGGCGATTGCCCTGCTGATGCCCGATCTGGTGCTGCAAGATCGCCGCAGCTGGCTGGGGCTGCTGCTGTTGGCCTGGCTGGCCTGCCTGACCGGCGCGTTGACCAGGCTTGCGCTGGCGCCGCCGCTGCCCGCCGTGCAGTTCGTGCCGGTGCTGTTGCTGTGCGCGGCGCTGCTGGTGCTGTCGCGGCGACGTCCGGTCAGCTTCGAATCGCACTGAACGGGCCAGATCGCCCTGCAAACCGATTCGAATCGGCGTGTTCCGATTCGTTTTTTCGCCCGAAATGGTGGTTGATCGGTCCATCTTCCCAAGAAGCCGTTTGGCGCGTGTCATTTTCGCAACAGGCACTTTGCTGCCTGCAAGACTGCGATTTTTAACGGAAAATCATGATTTCGGCTCTTTATACAGCTCTGAAAAAGCTCGTCTAAGCCTCTGATAAGCAAGAAAATTTACGAGTTGCCGCCGTTCCTAAGCCCTTGTTTCCGTTTGAAAATCGCTATCTCCAAGAGTAGGCGGACGCCATGGCAATTAATAAGTAATAACAAGAGATAACACTTACTAATTTTTGTAAAGCACAATGAAATGTGAAGTAATATAGACAAATTTTATAAACCAAATTCGATATTGTTCAAATCGTTACGGCGGTTTATTTAGGTTGCGGGATATCGGCCGGAGGAAGCAGTGGTTTTCATCCGATCGGCGTCAACGGTGATCCCTCCCGTTCGCTCGTCAAAAAAGAGCGGGACCTTGCAAGAACTGGCTTCGGCCAACAACAGTGGGAAGAAAACGATGATGAAGATCCTGAACGCTCTGAAGGGCAACAAGTCCGGCGCTTCGGCCGCTGAATACGCTCTGATCGTTGCCGTGCTCGGCGGCTTCGTGGTGCTGGGTGCGACCGCTTTCGGTGGTTCGCTGCAGAGCGCCATGACCCAGACCGGTACGGCTCTCGACGCCGAAGCCTCGAACACCTTCTAATCTGGTGTCGGCCGCCGGCTGGGGTTTCTGCCCTGGCCGGCGGCCATCTTCCCGGCCGTCGTGCCGGCTCTGTTCTTCGTTTCCAGTAGTTCAAGCGAAGCGTTGCAAGCCCCCGGAAACCGCGCAGTTACTGCGCAGCAACCGGGCAAGGCAGCAACAAATACCGGTTTCAAGACGGCGCTGGCCGTCAGAGTGGGCGCGTTCCGGCAAGTCGGGCAGCCCGTGCGTGTAAAGTGGCGTTCGGGCGTAACTGTCAAGCTGGACCGGAGTCCGGCCGTAACAGGGTGATCCAGATGACCCGCGTGGTCAGGCTGGTGACAGTTGCAAGAGGGGCGAGCTTTGCACACGCAATCTCAAATCAAGTCAGGGTTGCCGGCCGGCGCAGTGTGCGTGGCCAGGCTTGACCATGCCGAAAGGGTGGCGATCTGATGCGCCGCTCCTCCATCATCATGCTGATCGCCGCGGTGGCTTTGGGCCTGATCGCCGTGCTGTTTGCCCGGACGTTCCTGGGCAACGCTGGCGACGCCGGGGCTGGCCGATCGGCCGCAGCCGTTCGCACCGTGCCGACCGTTGTCGCCGCGGCCGACATCAATTTCGGCGAGAAGATTACGCCCGACAAGGTGAAGGTGGTAAATTGGCCGGCCAACACTTTGCCGCAGGGTAGTTTCCAGCGCCTTGAAGAGCTGACGATGGGCGCCGGCCGCACCGCCATGCGCCCGATCGTTGCCAATGAAATCCTCACTGAAAAGTCGCTGGCCACTGGCGCCAACCGGCTTTCAACCGCCCAGCTGCTGGGCCCGCAGATGCGCGCAATTTCGGTGCCGCTGAACGAAGTGTCCGGCGTGGCCGGCCTGATCTTCCCGGGCGACCGGGTGGACGTGTTCATGACCCGCCAGCCCGATGAGGCAATGCCGTATTCGGAACTTCTGGCGCAAGGTGCCCGGGTGCTGGCCGTTGGGGTGGACATGAACGTGGGCAAGGAAAAGCCTGAGCTCGTCAAGTCGGCCACCATCGAGGTGACACCGCTTCAGGCCCAGAAGATCGCGCTGGCGGTCACCGTCGGTCAGCTCAGCATGGCGCTGCGCCACTTCACCGATGAAAGCCGGGTGCGTTTGCAGACGGCGCAGGTGATGGATCTGAATGATGGCACCATCACCCGGCTGGTGCGCAAGCCCAATTCGGGCGGATCTGCTCCGTCTGGTCCATCCGGACCGCCGGCGGGCGGCAACAGTGGCCAGGCGCCGATCGGCCCGGGCGTGGTGGTGATGCGTGGTACCAGCAATGGCATGACCTCCAGCTTTGAATCGGTGATCGGCAAATGATGCTTCGACCCCTTCTCGCCATTGGCCTCGCCGCTGCGGCGCTGGCTGCTCCCGCCACAAAGGCCGCTGAAAACAGCGTTGAAGCGGCCACCGGGCTCTCGCTGAGCCTGCCCATCAACAAGTCGCAAACCCTCAGGGTGCCGCGGCCCTTTGCCCGCATCGCTGTGGGCAACGCCAAGATCGCCGATGTCAGCCCGGTCACCAACCGCGTGGCCTATCTGCTCGGCAAGGAAATCGGCACCACCAACCTGACCCTTTATGACGCCCGCGGCGCCGTCATCGCCGTGGTCGACGTGACGGTGACGCCCGACGCCATGGGCCTGAAGCAGAAGCTGGCCGAAGTGATCCCCACCGAAAATCTGGGTGTGCAGGTTGCCAACGACCGCCTGATCCTGTCGGGCACGGCTTCCAGCGCCGCCGCACTGCAACGTGCCATGACCATTGCCCAGGCCTATGCGCCCGACAAGGTGATCAACATGGCCGGCGTTGGCACCGCCCAACAGATCCTGCTGGAAGTGCGCTTTGCCGAAATGCAGCGTGGCACCGTCAAGGCGCTGGGCATCGACCAGGTCCAGTTTGGCAGCCGTGTCGACGAGTTCGGCAACACGACGGTTGCCCGCACCAATGCCCAGGGCGTTGGCCCGGGCTTCGGCATTACCGGCACCTTCGGCGGCGCCTTCTCCATGCCGGGCTTCTCGTTCCGGTTCCAGGCGCTGGAGCGCCAGGGCCTGATCCGCACGCTGGCACAGCCCAACATCATCGCGCTTTCGGGTGAAACCGCCAATTTCCTTGCCGGGGGCGAATTCCCGGTGCCGGTGGCGGTGACGCAGAACAACCAGATCGCGGTGGAATTCAAGCAGTTCGGGGTTGGTCTCGCCTTCACGCCGACCTTGCTTGAAGACGGCCTTATCAATCTGCTGGTTGCTCCGGAAGTGTCCAGCCTGGATCCGGCCGCCGGTATCACCCTTGCAGGCCTGCGTATTCCCGGCCTGAAGGTCCGCCGCGCCCGCACCACGCTGGAGCTGCGTGACGGCCAGACCTTTGCGCTCGCCGGCCTGATCCAGAGTGATTTTCGCGATACGGTGAACGCCGTGCCCTTGCTGGGCAAGATCCCGATCATCGGCGCGCTTTTCCGTTCCAGCGATTTTGAACGGCAGGAAACCGAACTGGTGATCCTGGTGACGCCGCGCATCGTGCGGCCGGTCGCAGCCGGTACCGCCTTGCAGTCGCCGACCGATCGGATTCTGGAGCCGACCGATACCGAATTCTTCTTGCTCGGCAAGCCGGAACGCCGGGTGCAACCGGGCAATATTCTGCCCCTGCCCGGCCCTGCCAGCAGCATCAACAAGCCCGGCGGTGTTGCCGCCGAGGCCGGTCATATTGTGAGGTAAGCGATGTTCAAGATTGCAACATCCCTGCTGCTGGTTGCCCTTATGGTCAGCCTTGCCGCACCGGCCGCAGCAACAGACAAGGGCCTGGGTCTGGTCGTGCAGAACAACGTCGCGGCCATGGCAGTGGATCTCACGCCCAGCTATGCCAACGTGAAAATCGAAGGCAGCACTGGCACATTGGCCGATACGGCGATTACCCGTTACCGGACCGGGCAGGTCAAGCCGCTGCGCTCCTTGTCGGGCGATTCCAAGCTCGGTGGCGGCAGCGCCACCGGAACCGATGCGCCTGTGACCCAGCAAGCGAATGGTCCACGCTGATGGCCCTGCTGGCGCGTCTTGGTTCGATGGTTGGGCGCGGCGAAAAGGGGGATTCCTCGTCGCAGTCTGACACGGGCGATTTGCGGGTGACGCTGGTGCTGGCGCCCGAAACGGCGGCCACCATCGATCCTGCGCACCTCGCCAACCTGGGTGCCAGCATCCATGTGTTTGACGGCGGCCTGGAAAAATTCTCGGTGAACGGGCCACTGCTGCGCCGCACAGATCTGGTGATCCTGGAAATCGAACCCGAAAGCGCCGAGGAACTGGCCGCGCTGGAACAGTTTGCCAACAGCGTTGGTGCCCGCATCCCGGTGGTGACAGCGGCCCATAATCTGACCATCACCGCCACCCGCCGCCTGATGCGGTCCAGCATTGCCGACGTGCTGCCGATCCCGTTCAGCCGCGAGGAACTGGCGCAGGCGCTGGAAACCGGCCGCGACCGGCTGGGCCAGCTGCGCACGGGCGGTGGTCCGGCCCGCAGCGGCAATGTGATCGCCTTTCAGGGCGTGCTGGGCGGCATCGGCTCCACCATGCTCGCCACCCAGCTGGCGCAGATCTGGGCAGCCGAAAAGAAAGTGCTGCTGATCGATCTTGATCTGCAGCGCGGCAATGCGGCGCTGTACATGAACCTGAAGCCCCGTCTTTCGATTGCCGATCTGATCGAAGCGGATGACCGGCTGGACGCCGAGTTCCTCAAGATGGTGCTGGAACGCCACCAATCGGGCACCTCTGTGATTTCATCGCCGAACGACATGACCGCGATGGACGTTGTGACCCCGGAATTCATCGATCGGCTGCTGGATGTCGCCACCCAAAATTACGATCTGGTGCTGCTCGATCTGCCGGGCATCTGGATGGACTGGACGGCCATGGCGATCCAGAAGGCCGATCTGCTGCTGCTGACCACCCAGATGACCGTATCGGGTGTGCAGCAGGCCCGCCGACAGCTTGATGTGGCTGAAGCCAATGGCCTGGGCGACCGGGTGCGGGTGGTGATGAACCGCATGATCCCCGGCCTGTTCGGCAAGTACGACCTGAGCGAAGCCGAATCGGCGCTGCGCAGCCGGGTGCATTTTGGCCTTGCCAATGATTTCCCCACGGTTTCGGCGGCGCAGGATGAAGGCCGCAGCCTGGGCCAGATCAAGATGAAATCCCGCATCGAAAAGGACCTGCGTGCCATTGCGGCGCAGCTGAGCGATGAACTGGTCAGCATGGGGGCGACGGCATGATCTTCCCCACCCGCCGCAAGACCGGCGCACAGTCTGACGCCGCTGGCGATGCGGCGACGGCCAGCGTGCCGGCCGAAACCAAGGTGGCCGCGCCGGCCCCGGCGCCGGTCGTGAGCATCAAGGATCGCCGCCGCGACGATTACACCGAACTCAAAGTCATGCTGCACCAGCAGCTGATCGACCGCATCAACTTGGCGGCGCTGGAAACCATGACGCGCGAGCAGATGCAGCGCGACATCGGCGACATCGTTCAGGAAATGCTGAAAGAGAATAACCAGGCCCTGAACGCCGCCGAACGGCGTCAGCTGGTCGAGGATATTCTCGACGAACTGCTCGGCCTCGGCCCGCTCGAACCGCTGCTGAAAGACCCGACCATCTCGGACATCATGGTCAACAGCGCCACCAAGGTGTTCGTGGAACGGCGCGGCAGGATCGAGGAAGTCGGCACGCGTTTTGCCAGCGATCAGCATCTGCTGCGCATCATCGGCAAGATTGTTTCGAACGTCGGTCGCCGTGTTGATGAAAGCTCGCCGATGGTCGACGCGCGCCTGCCCGACGGCAGCCGCATCAACGCGATCATTCCGCCGCTGGCTATCGACGGTCCGTGCCTTTCCATCCGCAAGTTCCCGCCCAGCCGCACCAGCATCGACAAGCTGGTCGAATATGGTTCGATGACAGTTGATTGCGCGACGATGCTGAAGGCCGTGGTCGCCAGCCGCCGCAACGTGATCGTTTCGGGCGGCACCGGTTCGGGCAAGACCACCATGCTCAACGCGCTGTCGGCGTCGATCGGCAGCCACGAACGCGTGGTGACGATCGAGGATTCGGCCGAACTGCAATTGCAGCAGAGCCACGTCGTGCGCCTTGAAACCCGTCCGTCCAACATCGAAGGCCGCGGGGAAGTCAACCAGCGCGATCTGGTGAAGAACGCACTGCGCATGCGGCCCGATCGCGTCATCCTGGGCGAAATCCGTTCGGGCGAAGCCTTCGACATGCTGCAGGCGATGAACACCGGCCACGATGGTTCGATGACGACCCTGCACGCCAACACGCCGCGCGACGCCCTGTCCCGCCTGGAACAGATGATCGGCATGTCGGGCATCGACATCAGCCCGAAATCGGCCCGCGCCCAGATTGCTTCAGCCATCAACGTGGTGTGCCAGCTGGAACGCCTGCAGGACGGCAGCCGCCGTGTCACCTCGGTCGCCGAGATCACCGGCATGGAAGGCGAGATCATCCTGATGCAGGAGATCTTCAAGTTCGTGCGCGAAGGCGTGGATGAACAGGGCAAGGTGATCGGTGAGATGCGCCCGATGGGGGTGCGGCCCAAGTTCATGGATATCCTGAAGGCGCGCGGCTTCGATCTGCCGAGCACCATGTTCGATCCGTTCAAGCGCAAGGATGGTTGAGGTGCAACTGCCGTCTTTCATCAACGCCGAATTCGTTTTCTACGGCATCGTGTTTCTGGCCGTGGTGCTGCTGCTGGAAGGCGGCTTCATGTGGTACCGCGACAATTTCGGAACGAAGAAGCGTGTTTCAAAGCGCATGGCGCTGATCGAGAGTGGGGCGAGTTCCGAAGAGATCATCACCGCGCTGCGCCGGCAGACGACCGATATGTCGAAGTCGATGCTGCCGTCGGTCCTCCGCTATCTCGACAGCCGCATGAACCAGGCCGGTCTGCGCATGAGTGCTCAGCGCATGCTCAGCTACATGGGCACGGTCACGCTGCTGATCGGGTTCCTGTTCCCGTTGATTGGCGGCATCAGCGGCCAGATCACCTCGCCCGGCGCCGTTCTGCTGCTGCTGCTGTTTGCCGGCGGCATCGGCATTGCGCTGCCCATCCTCTATCTCAACTACGTCGCCGCCAAGCGGCTCAAGAAGATTGAGGCGCAGTTCCCGATCGCGCTGGACGTGCTGGTGCGCGGCTTGCGGGCAGGCTACCCGGTGTCGGGCGCGCTCGAACTGGTGGTCAACGAAATGCCGGATCCCCTGGCTTCCGAGCTGGGGCTGGTGCTGGCGGAAATGAACTATGGTTCGCCGCTGCGCGACGCGCTGGAAGGCTTTGCCAACCGGGTGCAGACCCAGGACATCAACATGTTCGTGGTTTCGGTGGCCATCCAGACCGAAACCGGCGGTAGCCTCGCTGAAATCCTCGACAGCCTGACCCGCGTGATCCGTGACCGCGCCGCCATGGTGCTGAAGGTGCGCGCGCTGGCATCCGAAGGCAAGATGACCGGCACGCTGCTCACTGCCATGCCGATCATCACCTTTGTCGGCGTGTTCTCCAGCCAGCCCAGTTTCTATCTCGATGTTGTGGACGATCCCTGGTTCATGCCGGGCGCGCTGGGCGTCTTGTTCCTCTATGTTCTGGGTGTCGTGATCATGCGCCGCCTGATCGCGATCAAGGTGTAACGGCGATGGGCAGCGCAACCCTGGCAAACTGGATCGTTCTCGGCTTGGTGTTCGCCGCCGTGATGCTGGTCGTGCTGGCGCTGGCGCCGCTGGTGCTGGGCCGCTCCGACATCAAGGCGCGGCTGGCCAGCCAGGGCGGCGGTGCAGCTGTCGATGAAGGCCCGGGCAGCATCCGCAACGATCTGCTCACCTCGCGCTGGGCGCAACTGCTGCACGAAATCGAAGCACGTGGTCTCAGCCTCACCGACGATGCCTCCGGCAAGATCGCGGACAAGCTGCAGCGAGCCGGGTTCGATCAGCTCTGGGCGCCCCGTGCCTTCACCCTCGCCCGCGCCATCGGCACACTGGCCCTGCCTATTCTGGTGACGATCGTGCTGGCCGTGGGCGGCAACTGGCCGGAGCCGGCCAAGCTCTACATGATGCTGATGGGCGGGGCCGTGGCCGGCCTGTATCTGCCCGGCATCATCGTGCAGTCCCGCGCTGAAAATCGCGCCCAGGAAGTGCTCAACGGCTTCCCCGATACGCTCGATCTCATGCTGGTCTGCCTCGAAGCCGGGCTTGGCATCGATGCCGCCTTCAGTCGCGTCGGTTCGGAAATCATCGGCTCGCACCCGCTGCTGGCCAAGCTGTTCGGCCAGGTCAGCCTTGAGTTGCGCGCCGGCCGCAGCCGCGAAGTGGCGCTGCGCATGCTGGCCAAGAAGAGCGGTGTGCCGGAAATCACCGCCTTCACCACGCTGATCATCCAGTCTGACAAGTTGGGCGCGTCGGTGGCGTCGGCGCTGCGGGTCTATGCCGCGGAAATGCGTGAAGCCCGCCGGCTGCGCGCCGAGGAAAAGGCCCACAAGATTCCGGTGCTGCTGTCGATCCCGCTGGTCTGCTTCATGCTGCCCACCATGGTCGCGGTGCTGATGCTGCCGGCGGCGATCGGCATGAAGAACCAGATGGCTCAAGTGGAAAAGCAGGAGCAATCCAACAAGGCGGCGAGGGGCAAATGAAACAGAAAACCGCGTTTCTTCTCGCGCTGGCTGGTTCATCGCCGGCGTTGGCCGACAGCTTTGATGCCAAGGACGCCCGGCCGCGCAGCGACAACCTGCCCAGCAGCGCCATCGCCAACAATCAGAATGAAACGGCCGCGCTGGCCGAAGGCCGCAGCCTGTTGGCCGCGGGCAACGCCGCGCAGGCGATTTCCGTGTTCCGCATCGCGCTGGGCCAGAATGCCGGATCGGTGGCGGCGCTGAACGGCATCGCCATCGCCTATGATCGGCTGGGCCGCATCGATCTGGCGCGCCAGCATTTCGAGATGGCCCTCGCGCTGGAACCGGGCGCCGGCGATATTGCCTATAATCTGGGCTGGACCCTGCACCGGGCCGGCCAGCATCGCGACGCCATTGCCTGGCTGCAACGCGCCAGCAGCAGTGATGATGGCCGCGCTGCCACCTCTGCCCGCCGCGCCCTGCTGCTGGTGGCCGCCGCGCTGGAAAACGCCGCCCTGGCACCCGCCATTGCCGCCGATGCGCCGGTGCGCGTTGCGAGCGCCCGGATCGACATGGCGAGCAGCGGGGAAGCCGTGCTGGTGCTCCCGGGCGCAGTCAGCCATCCGTTCACGGCCCCGCGCGTTGCCATGGCGCAGCGGGCCGGCGGCGTGCCGGTGGCCCGGATCAATGCCAGCCTCGCGCCCGCCAAGGCTGGCCAACTGCCGCAACTGGCCGCTCCGATCACGCTGGCGCAGGACGATGCTGCAGAGCAGCAGTCCGCATCGGCCCTGGTCACGGCGCATCTTGACAGTCTGGCCTCGCTCACCATTCCGATGGCCACGCTGTCGCTGGCGGAAGCGGCTCCGGACGCGCCAATGGCGCTCACGGCGGACGTGTTGTTGCCACAGGTGATCAATGTCACCGATGTGCCGCCGGATTTCAGCCAGATGCTTGCCGCCGGTAACCCGGTGGCGCAATTCCTGCTGCCGTCGTTCCAGCCGGCCGCGCTGCGCCTGCTCGATCTGGCGGCCTTGCCGGAACTGGCCACGGCCACGCCACTGGCACCGCGCCGCTTCCTGGCACCGGCCGCCATGGCAATCGACTGGCTGGCTGGCTTTGATGCATCGCGCTTTGCCGTCGCATTCGAAGACCGCGCCACCACACGACTGTTGACCGCCTTGTCGGCCCAGGCCGATCCCGGCGCCGTTGATGACAAGGACGCCGTGCGTCTGGCCATTGCCCGGCTGGAAGCGCTGATTGTCCGTCTCGGAGCCTTGAGTGCCTGATGGTGCCGAACCATTTGGCCAGCCGACGGAAACGGTTGCGCCGCGTGCGTCGTCGGCGGCCGAGCACAACGATGCGTTGACGGCGCGTCCGGCCACACTTGTCGAACTGTTTCATCGCTTTGCGTTCATGATGCTGTTGGTGGCACTGGCCGTGGCCGTGGTTACCCCGGCGCTGGCCAGGCCCAAGCCGCCGAAGTCCACGAGCGACGCTGCTTCCGCTCAGGTCCAGCGCACCGCGCCGCCCGGTCCCGATGCGTTGGCCATGCTGGATGCCGCCATCGCAGATGGTCGGCTGGACAATGCCCGCGCCCTGCTTGCGCCAATGTGGGCGAGCGGCGCCCCCGATGTGCAGCTGCGCGCGGCCGAACTGGCGCTGGCCGGGGGCAGCCTGCCCGAAGCGGCCGAAGCCTTCACCGGCCTGATGGATGGCCCGCTGGCGGCGCTGGCGCGCCAGGGCCTTGGCATCACCCGCTTGCGCGAAGGCAAGGACAGCGAAGCCCGCCCGTTGCTGGAACAGGCGGTGGCAGCCGATCCCGGCCTTGCCCGCGCCTGGAACGCGCTGGGCGTGCTGGCCGACAAGGCGCGGGACTGGCCGGCGGCCGATCTGGCCTATGGCAAGGCCGTGGCCGCCGCCCCGCAGGATGCCGGCATCCTGGCCAATCGCGGCTGGTCGCAGCTGCTGCGCGGCCGTCATGAAGCCGCCGAACGCGATCTGGTGGCTGCGTTGAAGTTGCAGCCTGCGTTGAAAAAGGCGCGCACCAATCTGGCACTGGCCCGCGCCATGCAGGGCCGCTACCAGGAAGCCTTCCTCCTCAGCGACAAGACCAGTCTTGCCACCGATCTCAACACCGTTGGCTATGCCGCGATGATGCGCGGCGATCTGACGGTGGCCGAAGCCTATTTCAACCGCGCGCTGTCGTTGAACCCGCAGTTTGATCGTGCCGCCTGGGCCAATCTGCAATATCTGGCCGAACTCAAGGCGCAGAAGGTGCGGGAGCCGACCGGCGCCGCGCCGCCACGATGATGATAGGGCTGGCATGACCCTCGCTGATGCCGGCCTGTGGCTGATGGCGTTGTCGGTGCTGGCCAGCGCCGGCTTTGATCTGCGCACCTTTGAAATTCCCGATACCATCACCGTGCTGATCATTATCGGCGCGGTATTGTTCGGGCTGGGCACACCCGGCTTTGACTGGGCCAGCCATGCTGCCGCGGGCGGCGCCTTCTTTGCGTTTGGTCTGCTGGCCTTTGCACGCGGTTGGCTGGGCGGCGGCGATGTGAAGGTGATGACCGGCTGCGCCTGCTGGGCAACCTTGGGCACGCTGGCAGCGCAGGTGGTGCTGATCGCCATTGCCGGTGGCGTGCTGGCGCTGGTTCTGATGCTGCTGCGCCGCGGGCTGGCTGTGGCCGGCGTCACCGGCGACAATGCACCGCGGCTGGTGCAGGTGGGCGCCGATCTGCCCTATGCCGTCGGCATTGCGGGCGGCATGGCCGTGTGGGCCTGGCGCTTTCTGCCGCTGCCCTGACGGGGTTCGGCCTGTTGCCCGAATGCCTCGTCATGAATTCGACATATCACAGCCACCCAAACGTCATCTGAAAGTCACCATGCCGTAACCCGGGCTGGTTAGCGCCCCCCATGTCTGCCGAACACCGGGTTCGGCGCAGTGGGGCCTTGTCATGAACTTCAACCTGTCTGCCCGCGGCACCGCCGCGCTTCGTCTTGCTCTGCTGGCCAGCCTGGCCGGCTCGCCCGCCATGGCGCAGGTGATGGCAGCTGCCGATCAGGCTGGCGGCGATCAGGCCGCCACCGCCCGCGCACGCGCCGGCGAAACCACCACCGCCGCCGATGGCGAGATCGTCGTTTCGGGTGAGCGCCCGATCCGCGAATCGGAACGCGCCGCACTGCTGGTGCAGAAGAACAGCGACCAGCTGGTCAGCGTGCTGTCGGCTGACTCCGTGGGCCGTCTGCCCGATCAGAACATCGCCCAGGCCGTGTCCCGCCTGCCCGGCGTTGCTGTGCAGCGCGACCAGGGCCAGGCCCGCTACATCAACCTGCGTGGTTCGCCGCTGAACTGGACCACCCTGTCGTTCGACGGCATCAACGTCATCTCGCCGGAAGGCCGCGATGCGCGCTTTGACTCGATCCCGTCGGCGATTGCCACCCAGGTGATCGTGCGCAAGGCGGTGACGCCTGACATGACCGCCGAGACGATCGCGGGCAACGTCAACGTCATCACCCGCTCCGCCTTCGACTATAAAGGCCTGCACGTCGCGGCGCGCGGCGGCATCGGCTATGTCGATCTGGGCGGCGGCAAGGAATATGAAGCCACCGGCGTGATTTCCGATCGCTGGGAAACCGGCATCGGTGAAATCGGCGCGGTGTTTTCAGGCAGCTATTATCAGCGCACCATGGCCACCGACAACACAGAGACCGATTGGGAAACGGTGAGCCGCGACCTGCGCCCGGTGGGCGCCAGCGATCCGGCCAACAGCCTGGTGGATAATGGCGGCCTGCGCCGCGTGTGGGCGCGTGAAACCGAAAACAAGCTCTATCGCCTGACCCGCCGCAACTACAGCGTGTCGGGCCGCCTGGAATGGGCACCGGACAGCGATAACAAGCTGTTCGTCACCTCGATCTTCTCGGCCTTCACCGATAACGAGCTGCGCTCCAACTACATCTTCGATCTTGATGACCAGGAAGGCCGCGTCCCCAACCTGAACACCGCCTGCGCCAACACCGTGTTGGCCCCCAACACCACCGGCTATGCCGATGCCTGCGTGAACAGCCCGTTCCGCGGCACGGTGCATGGCATCGATATCAATTCCAACCTGCTGAGCCGCGAGTTCGAGCAATCGGTGTTCATCAACACCATCGGCGGCGACCACAAGACCGGCGCGTGGACAATCAGCTGGCGCGGCAACTACACGCGTTCGAAGGACGATCGCAGCTTCCCGGCGCAGCTCAACTATGACAGCCCGGGTTTCGGCACCAACGGCGCCACCGCCACCAGCCGCCCGACCGTGTTCTATGATCTGACCGATCCGCAGGCCCAGCGCGTGGAACTGTATCGCACGCTGCGCGCTGCCGATGGCACGCTGTCGCGCGGTGACCGCGTGCAATCGGTCCTCGATTTCCCGCTGTCGCTTACCCGTGTGCGCGGCCAGAAGGCGGTGGACACCACCGAAGCCTATACCGGCCGCATCGACATCAGCCGCGAAACCGAAGTGTTTGGCAACACCAAGTTCAGCTTTGGCCTGCAGTATGACAACCGCGTCAAGGAAGTCGATGAAAGCCTGCTGGACGTGAGCAGCAGCAGCACCTTCAACGGCCTCAATGTCTTCACCCAGGCCAATCTGCCGCTCACCCCGCAGGCCGTCAGCATCCCCGGCAATTATCTCGGCAAGCTGCCGCTGGGTTACAGCTTCCCCTATTTCGGCAAGCAGAACATCATCGACGTGGTGCGCGCTACCGAGCCGTTTGCGGCCTACAATTTCAACAACAACAACTATTACAAGGTGGCCGAAGAAGTCTGGTCTGGTTACGCCATGGCGGTGACCAAGATGGATTGGGGCAGCATCGTTTATGGTGCCCGATTCGAGAAGGTAACCAACGAAGCCACCGCCTTCCGCGCCCTCACGGCCGGCGGCCCGGTGAACACGCTAAACACCATCAATCGGGATTTCACCCAAGTCTATCCCAGCCTGCACTTCAACTGGAACGCCGCTGAAGACATGAAGGTGCGGCTGTCGTTCAACACCGGTGCCGCCCGTCCGGATTACCCGGTGCTGCGTCCGAACTTCACCTTCAACGATGCCAACCTCACGGTTTCGGGCGGCAACCCCGATGCCAAGCCGGAAAAGACCCGCGGCGTCGATCTGTACTGGGAATATTACCCGCGCCGTGGCGGCTTCATGATGGTGGGCGCCTATTACAAGGACGTGCGCGACGTGCTGTTCGGCTCCACCCGCCAGTTCGGGCTGGACATCCTGAATTCGAACGGCGTCAACCGTGCCGACTATGTCTTCTCCACCACATTGAATGGCGGCAAGGGCAAGGTTTATGGCGTCGAAGCTGCGCTGCAGCTGCAGCTCGACAATTTCCTGAGCGAGGATCATTGGTGGGGCGGCTTCGGCATCCAGACCAACGTGTCGCTCAACAAGAGCGAAGCCATCACGCCCAATGGTGACAAGGTGCGCTTCCCCGGCACGTCCGATGTGGTGCTGAACGTTGGCCCCTATTATGAAAAATACGGCTTCTCGGCCCGCGTCTCCTATCAGTATCGCTCCAGCTGGATCGATGGCCTGGGTGAACCGGGTGTGGGCGGCGACTTCTATTGGGCCGCCGATGGCGAGCTCGATGTGTCGGCGCGCTATGCCATCACCAAAAACATTGAAGTCTATGCCGACTTGTCGAACCTGCTGAATGGCCCCGGCCGGCGCTTTGTGGGCAACGATGCCCGCAGCATCGAGCGTGAGACCTTCGGCCGGCGCTTCACCGGCGGCTTCCGCGTCACCTATTGATTGCTATCATGCCTGCCGCAGCCCTGTGCTGCGGCAGGC
>JAIXQM010000172.1 GCA_027485735.1 Sphingomonadales bacterium
GACACGCTGAACGGCCCCGGCGTGGCCGACATGAAGGGCGGCATCGCCGTCATCAAGGCAGCGCTGACGGTTCTGGAGGCCAGCCCATTTGCGGAAGGCATCGGCTGGGAAGTGGTGCTGAACAGCGATGAGGAAGTCTCCTCTCCCGGCTCCGCGCCGTTGCTGGCTGAAGCCGCCCAGCGCTGTCATCTGGGCCTTACCTTCGAACCCGCGCTGCCCGATGGCACGTTGGCCGGAGCACGCGCCGGATCGGGCAATTTTTCCGCCGCCATCCACGGCCGCGCCGCGCATGCCGGGCGCAACCCAGAAGATGGCCGTAACGCGCTTATGGCGGCGGCCGATCTGGCGCTGCGGCTGGCCACACTGGCGGGCGACGATCTGTCGGTGAATCCCGCCAGGATCGACGGTGGCGGCCCCAATAATGTCGTGCCCGATAATGCCGTGCTGCGTTGGAACATGCGGCCGCGTTCCGGTGCGGCGCAGTTGCGCGCCGAGGCCGGCATCAATGAAATCGTGGCGGCGGTCGCGAGCGCGCACGACGTCCACATCCACGTGCATGGCAGCTTTGCCCGCCCGCCCAAGCCGCTTGACGCCAACCAGCAGCGCGTGTTCGACCTGGTGAAAAGCTGCGGCGCCTCGCTGGGCCTCGCCATCGGCTGGCGCGACACTGGCGGCGTGTGTGACGGCAATAATCTCGCGGCGACGGGCCTGGCCGTGGTCGACACCATGGGCCCGCGCGGCGGTGCCATCCACAGCAGCGATGAATATCTGTGCGCCGATTCGCTGGAGGAGCGGACAAAGCTGGCCGCATTGGTGCTGATGCGCGTGGCGCAGCACGGGTGGCAACGATGATCGCCCCCGGTGAGTGGCGCGTGCGCCCGGCGCGCAGTTCCGATCTGCCGTCCGTGCTGGAACTGGCGAAGCTGACGGGCGGCGGTTTCACCAATCTGCCGCAGGATGAAGGCGCGCTGGCTCGCCGCCTGGCCTGGTCTGATGCCAGTTTCGCGCGGGCCGAAGCCACGCCGCACAACGAGCTTTACCTGCTGCTGCTGGAAGAAGTCGCCACCGGGCGCATTGGCGGCACCGGCATGGTGTTCAGCCGGGTGGGCGCCGAATGGCCGTTCTACAGCTACAAGATTTCGACGCTGACCCAGACCAGCAAGGAGCTGGACCGCACGCTGCGCATCGAGTTCCTGTCGCTCACCAGTGATTTCGATGGTGCGTCGGAAGTGGGCGGGCTGTTCCTGCACCCCGATCTGCGCACTGGCGGGCTGGGGCGGCTTTTGGCCCGCGCCCGCTATCTGTTCATCGCGCAGCACCGGGCGCGCTTTGGCGACCGCGTGATTGCCGAACTGCGTGGCGTGATGGATGCCGATGGCCATTCGCCGTTCTGGGATGCGCTGGGCGCCAAGTTCTTCGGCATCAGTTTCCCCGAAGCCGACAAGTTCAACGCCGTGCACGGCAACCAGTTCATCGCCGATCTGATGCCGCGCCACCCGGTCTACACCAATCTGCTCACCGACGAGGCCCGCGCCGCCATCGGCCAACCGCATGGCAGCGGCCGCGCGGCGCTGGCCATGCTGCTGGCGGAAGGCTTTGCCTTCGACAATTATGTCGACATCTTCGACGGCGGCCCCACCGTGAGCGCCCGCATCGATGATTTGAAGTCCATCCGCGGCGCCCGCGAAGCCGAAGTGGCCGCTCTGGCCGATGGGGTGGAAGGGCCGCCGCAGCTGGTCGCGACTGGCCATCTCCACGATTTCCAGGCTTTTCTGTCCCCGCTCGCTGATGCGGGCCGAACGCTGCCCGCCGCCGTCGCCGCGCCGCTGGGCCTCACGCCCGGCACGAGGATCCGCCATGTCGATTGCTGAACTCGTCTCCACCGATCCCTGCACTGGCGAGGCGATCTGGACCGGGCCAGTGGGCGGCGTGGCCGCGGCCGTGGCGCGTGCCCGTGCCGCTGCGCCCGGCTGGGCGTGCACCTCGCTCGCGGAGCGGATCGCCATCGTTCGCGCCTTCAAGGCGGCGGTGGAAGCCGACGCTGATGAATTCGCCCGCCTGATCGCCCGTGAAACCGGCAAGCCGCTGTGGGAAACCCGCACCGAAGTCGGCAGCGTGGCGGCCAAGGTGGAAATCAGCATTACCGCGCAGGCCGAACGCGCGGGCGAGAAGGGCAGCGAGGCCGGCGGTGTGCGCCAGATGCTGCGCCACAAGCCACACGGGGTGCTGGCCGTGTTGGGGCCGTATAATTTCCCGGCGCATCTGCCCAATGGCCATATTGTGCCGGCGCTGCTGGCCGGGAACGTGATTGTGTTCAAGCCGTCGGAACAGACGCCGGCTGTGGCGGATTTCATGGCCGGGCTGTGGGCCAAGGCGGGCCTGCTCGAGGGCGTTTTGAATCTTGTCCACGGCGGCGGCGATGTGGGCCGCGAGCTGGCCGGGGAAGAGATCGACGGCCTGTTGTTCACGGGTTCGGCACATGTTGGCGCGGCGCTGGCGCGGCAGTTTGCCGAGACGCCGCACCGCATATTGGCGCTGGAAATGGGCGGCAATAATCCGCTGGTGGCGTGGGATGTGACCGATATCGACGCGGCGGCCGCAACCGTGGTGCAATCGGCGTTTCTGTCGGCCGGGCAGCGCTGCACCAACGCGCGGCGGTTGATTGTTGGGCCGGGGAGCGATGCGCTGGTCGAAGCCGTGCTGGCGCTGGCGGATCGGTTGATCGTCGGCGCGCCCTTCGACGAACCGCAGCCGTTCATGGGGCCGGTGATCTCCAATGCAGCGGCCGATGGCCTGGAACGGGGTTGGGCGCAATTGCAGGCCGCGGGAGGCCGCGTGATGCGCCCGCTGGTGCGCGCCCGCGCTGACCGGCCGTTGCTGTCACCCGCCATTATCGACATGACCGGCCATGCGCCGTCTGACGACGAACTGTTCGGCCCTGTGCTGCAAATCATCCGCGTGCCCGATTGGGACGCGGCCGTCGCGGCGGCCAACGCCACGCGCTTTGGCCTGGCGGCGGGCCTGATCGGCGGCGATGCGGCGCGCTTTGATGATTTCTGGGCGCGCAGCCGCGCCGGCATCGTCAACTGGAATCGGCCGACCAACGGCGCTTCGTCCGCCGCGCCGTTCGGCGGCATCGGGGCCAGCGGCAACCACCGACCATCCGCCTATTACGCCGCCGATTATTGCGCCTTCCCGGTGGCGACGCTGGCGGCCGATGCACTGGGCGGCGGCATCACCACGGGGCTGCGCCCATGATCCGCGAAATCAACTTCGATGGCCTGATCGGGCCGAGCCACAATTATGCGGCGCTGTCGCTCGGCAACCTGGCCAGTGCGCGCCACGGCGGTGCCACGTCCCGCCCGCGCGCCGCTGCATTGCAGGGCATCGCCAAGATGCGCTTCGTGATGGGGCTGGGGCTGACCCAGGGTTTCCTGCTGCCGCTCGATCGGTCCAATGTGGGTTTCCTGCGCCAGATGGGGTTTGTCGGGACGGACGAGCAGGTGATTGCCCGCGCTGCCGCTGAAGACCCGCGCCTGTTTGCCACCGCGGCGTCCGCCAGTTCGATGTGGACGGCCAACGCCGCCACTGTGTCGCCGGCCGCTGACACCGAAGATGGCCGCTGCCACATCAGCGCCGCCAACCTGTCGCGCATGGCCCACCGCAGCATCGAACATCCCGAAACCCACGCGCAATTGGCGCTGGCCTTTGCCGATCCGGCGTTCGCGGTGCACGAGGCGCTGCCGGCGGCGTTTGGCGATGAAGGCGCGGCCAATTTCATGCGCCTGTGTGAGCGCCACGATGCGCCCGGCCTCGAAATTTTCGTGTTCGGCGAGGAAGGCGGCCGCTTCCCCGCCCGCCAGAACCGCCGGGCAAGCGAAGCCATCGCCCGCCGCCACGGCGTTTCGAACGCGCTGTTCGTGGCGCAGAGCCAGACCGCCATCGATGCCGGCGCGTTCCACAACGACGTGGTCGCCGTCGCGAACGGCAATGTGCTGTTCGCGCATGAGCACGCCTTCGCCGATGCGGCCGGCCTTAAGGCGGACATCGCGCGGCGGATGCCCGATGCGATCTATGTCGAGGTGCCTGCGAGCGCGGTCAGCCTTGAGGATTCAATCAAGTCCTATCTGTTCAACAGCCAATTGCTCACCCTGCCCGATGGCAGCATGGCGCTGGTGCTGCCGAAGGAAGCCGAAGAGACCCCGAGCGTGAAGGCCTGGCTGGCGGCGCTGGTCGCCGGCAACGGCCCCATTCGCGCCGCGCATTTCGTCGACGTGCGCGAATCCATGCAGAATGGCGGCGGCCCTGCCTGCCTGCGGCTGCGCGTGGTGGCTGATCCAGCGCGGGTTGATGCGCGCTTCTTATTGGACGAGGCCAATGCGGATCGGCTGGAACGGCTGGTCGAGCGCTGGTGGCCGGAGGCGATTGGTCCGGCGGACATGACGAATGCCGATTTGTGGCGTCAGGTGAAGGCGGCGCGGAAGGCGCTGCTATCGGAGCTTGAACTCAGTCTCTGAACCTCACCGGAAGGGAGGTTCATCAAACGCCCGCAGTTTGCGGCTGTGCAGTGCCGGGCCTTCGTCGCGCAGGATCATCATCGCTTCGATGCCCACCTGCAGATGCTCCGAAATCGCGCCTTCGTAAAAGCGGTTGGCCTGGCCGGGCAGCTTGATCTCGCCGTGCAGCGGCTTGTCAGAAACACACAGGAAGGTGCCGTAGGGGACGCGGAAGCGGTAGCCCTGCGCGGCGATGGTGGCGGATTCCATATCGATGGCCACCGCGCGGCTCTGGTTGAAGCGCAGGCTGCTCTGCGAATAACGCAGTTCCCAGTTGCGATCGTCCGTCGTCACCACGGTGCCGGTGCGCAGGCGCGGTTTCAGCGCGTCGCCGGTCATGCCGGTCACCTTTTCGGTGGCGAGTTGCAGTGCCTTCTGCACTTCCGAAAGCGCCGGGATCGGGATTTCGGCGGGCAGCACATCGTCCAGCACATGATCATCGCGCAAATAGGCGTGGGCCAGCACATAATCGCCGATGGCCTGTGATGGGCGCAGGCCGCCGCAGTGGCCGATCATCAGCCAGGCTTCGGGGCGCAGCACGGCGAGGTGATCGCAGATCGTCTTGGCGTTGGCGGGGCCGACACCGATGTTGACCAGCGTGATGCCGCTGCCATTCGGGCCGATCAGGTGCCAGGCCGGCATCTGATTCTTGCGCCAGGCAAAATCGGCGGCGGCGCGTTCCGCATCGGGATCGTCGGCGGTGATGTCCAGCCCGCCGGGGCAGGCAAGGCGATCATACCCATTCCCCAGTTGCCGGCAGGCCCAACGCACGAATTCATCGACATAACGGTGATAGTTGGTGAGCAGGATATAATGCTGGAAATCCTCCGGTGCGGTGCCGGTGTAGTGCTTCAGCCGGGCCAGCGAAAAATCGGTGCGCGGGCCGTCGAACAGGGCCAATGGGCGTTCATCGGCGCGGCTCTCGTCCCACAGGCCATCGGCCAGTTCATCGCCGATCTGCTGCAATTCGGTGGTGGGGAAATGCCGGGCCAGTTCCGATGCGGCGACGCCTTCCAGATTGAGATCGGCCGCGCCATCGAGCACATAGGGATAGGGGATTTCGATTTCGGAGCGGCCGACCGTGACCACCACGTCATAATCGGCCATCAGCAGGCCCAATTGCTCTTCAAGATAGGCGCGGAACATCGCCGGGCGGGTGACAGTGGTGGTGTAGCTGCCGGGGCGATTGAGCCGGGCGAAGGCGCGAATCGGGCGCAGCGCGCGACGTTCGCCGGAGAATTCGAGCCGCAGTTCAGGGTAGGCCCAATCGCCGCGCACGCGTTGGCTGCCATCAGGGGCGGCGCCATCGTTGATGTAGGATTTCAGCGCATCGCGCAGGGCGGCGACGGACTGGGTGTGGATGTCGATCAACTGATCGACGATTGTGGCGGGGGCAAGATTCATCTGCGGCTATTGCCACGAATTGCCATGGCGTTTCCAGCCCCGTAGAGACGGTGCATGAGCCAGTTTGACCTGACCGACGACCAGAAGGCCATCCAGGAGGTCGCCCGGCGCTTCACGGCCGAGGCGATCACGCCCCATGCCGCGCGCTGGGATGCCGAGCATCATTATCCCAAGGACGTCGTGCAGGCCGCGGCGGCGCTGGGTTTCGGGTCGATCTATGTCAGCGAGGCCGGCGGCGGCATCGGGCTGGGCCGGCTGGAAGCGGCGCTGATCATGGAAGCGATGGCCTATGGCTGCCCGTCCACGTCGGCCTTCATCTCCATCCACAACATGGCGGCCTGGATGATCGACTGCTTTGGCGGTGACGCGGTGAAGGCCAAGTATCTGCCGGACCTGGTGACGATGGACCAGATCGCCAGCTATTGCCTCACCGAACCGGGATCGGGATCGGATGCGGCGGCGCTGAAGACGCGCGCGGTCAGGGATGGCGATCATTATGTGGTGAGCGGTTCCAAGGCGTTCATTTCGGGTGCCGGCGTCAACGATGTGTACGTGACGATGGTGCGTACCGGGGTGGATGGGCCGAAGGGCATTTCCTGCCTGGTGATCGAGCGCGACATGAAGGGCGTCAGCTTCGGTGCGCCGGAACGCAAGATGGGCTGGCGTTCGCAGCCCACCGCGCAGGTGAACTTCGATGAGGTGCGGGTGCCGGTGGAGAATCTGGTCGGCAGCGAAGGCCAGGGCTTCAGCATCGCCATGGCCGGGCTGGATGGCGGCCGGCTCAACATCGGCGCGTGCTCATTGGGCGGCGGCCAGCGCGCGCTGGACGAGGCGCTGGCCTACACGCGGCAGCGCCAGCAGTTTGGCAAGGCCATCGCCGATTTCCAGGCGACGCAGTTCACCCTGGCCGATATGGCGACCGAACTCTCGGCGGCACGCGCGCTGCTGTATCAGGCGGCGGTGAAGGTGAGCGAGGGCGCGCCTGACAAGACGCAATTTGCCGCCATGGCGAAACGTTTTGCCACTGATACCGGCATGGCGGTCGCCGATCGCGCGCTGCAACTGCACGGCGGTTATGGCTATCTGATGGATTATCCGGTGGAGCGCATCTTCCGCGATCTGCGCGTTCACCAGATTTTGGAAGGCACCAACCAGATCATGCGCATGATCACCGCGCGCGAACTTTATCGCTTGTCGAACTGATGGCTTTTCAACCGCCCTTCAACGCGCCAGTCTGCCCGGCATGAGCGAACCCACCGCACCCGCCCGCCCGCGCTACCTGCCGGCTTTTGCCTGCCTGAACGCCGTGATCGCACTGGCCTTTGGCACCTTTGCCGCGCACGGCATCGATGATCCCCAAGCGAAAGACTGGATCATGACCGGGGTGACCTTCCAGCTGCCGCATGTCGCCGCGGTGTTCGGCCTTTTGGCCTGGCGCAATTCGCCGTTCGTCCATTCGGGCGCGTGGGCGGTGCTGGGCGGTGCCTTCGTGTTTGCGATGGACCTGAACCTGCTGGCGATGGGCGCGCCGAAATGGGTGGCGGCGCTCGCCCCCGCGGGCGGCACCGCCATGATGTTCGGCTGGCTGTGGCTGGCGGTGATCGCCTTTGCAGGCGACGCGCTGAACCGCTTCGAGAGCTGACGCTCAATCCCGGAAGCTGGGATCAATCCGGTCCAGTTTGCGGAGCAGCGCCGGCCAGGCCAGCATGTTACCCACCATCTTCAGACCCGTGCGGCCCTGATCGGCGGCTTTTTCCGGGGTGCCCTGCGGCGGGTGGTTGATCAATTCCTGTCCGCCAGCCAGCGCGTGAATCTGGGCTTCGCAGGCGCGTTCGAGGAAATACATCTTGATGAAGGCTTCGGCCACGGTCTCGCCCACGGTGAGCGTACCGTGGTTGCGCAGGATCATCGCGGTCTTGGTGCCGCCCAGATCCTCCACCAGCCGTTCACGCTCATCCAGATCGGTCGCGACGCCTTCATAGTGGTGATAGCTCAGCTCGTCGCGGATCAGCATGGCGGTCTGGGTCAGCGGCATCAGGCCTTCGGCCTGAGCGGAAACCGCCTGGCCATGGGGCGTGTGCAGGTGGATGACGGCGTGGGCATCTTCGCGCGCCATGTGAATGGCCGAATGGATGGTGAAGCCGGCCGGGTTGGTCAGATACGGCGTTTCCATCACGGGATTGCCGTGCACGTCGATCTTGACCAGGCTGGACGCGGTGATTTCCTCGAACATCAGATTATAGGGGTTGATCAGGAAATGATGTTCCGGCCCCGGCACGCGCACCGAAAGATGGGTGAAGATCAGATCGTCCCAGCCATAATGGGCGACCAGGCGATAGGCGGCGGCGAGATCCACGCGCAGGGCCCACTCCTCGGCGGAAACCTGGTCCTTCACACTTGGCGTTTTCAGTTGCGTGGCCATGGCGATTCCTCCTGCGAAATTTGCATCATTCTGTCGTGCCGGCGCGCGCCCGTCCATAGGCACCGCTGCGGCAGGCGTCGGAACAATATCGCACATTCTCCCAATCGCGCGCCCATTTCTTCCGCCAGCTGAACGGGCGGCCACAGGCGGCGCAATCCTTGGCTGGCAGATCGGCCTTTGCACGCATTTTCGCCATGGCGGCGGGCTCCCTCGAAATTGTCACAATATCCGGTTTAATGACGCCATCGTCTAAAGGGGAATCAGCCATGCGTCCTGCCATTGATCGTCGCGCCTTTCTGGGGGCCACTGCGGCCGGCCTGATCCTGCCGGTTCGCCCGGCCCTGGCTCGGCTGTGGCCGATCAGCGGCTTCACCCATGGCGTGGCGTCGGGCCATCCCGGCCCCGGCGCCGTCACGCTTTGGACGCGCTATGCCAGCGTCACCGGCACGGCGACCGTCCTGAAGCTGGAAGTGGCCGAAGACCAGGGCATGAGCCGCATCATCGCCCGCGCTGAAGCCAACGCAGGCCCGGAAAGCTGGGGCACGGCGCAGGCGCGCGTGACCGGCCTGCCAGAGGGCAAGTGGCTGTGGTATCGCTTCACCGCGCCCGATGGCTCGATGTCCACCGTGGGCCGCACCAAGACGCTGCCGGCGGGCAAGCTGGATCAGCTGAAGCTGGCGGTGCTGTCCTGCTCCAACCGGCCGTTCGGGCATTTCAACGCCTATGCCCATGCCGCGGTGCGTGACGATATCGATGCGGTGATCCACCTGGGCGATTATATCTATGAATATCCGATGGGCAATTATCCGGAAACGGTGATGCCGGGCCGCGAGATCTTGCCGGTCGATGAAATCCTGATGATCGACGATTATCGCCAGCGTTACGCCAGCTATCGCACCGATCCCGGCCTGCAGGCGATCCACGCGCGCTTCCCGATGATCGCCATCTGGGACGATCATGAATTCGCCAACGATACCTGGAAGGGCGGCGCCCAGAACCACCAGGATGATGAAGGCGTGTGGAATTTGCGCCGCGATGCCGCGCTCAAGGCCCACCGCGAATGGCTGATGAGCCCGGAGGTACCGTGGCATCGCTATGATTTCGGCGATCTGGTTTCGGTGATGACGTTGGACACCCGCATGTCCGGCCGTGACAAGCAGCTTGACCTCAATGCGGCGCTGAAGGCCGGGCCGGACGGCATCAAGGCCTTTGCCAGCGGCGAGTGGCAGAACCCGGCGCGCACCCTGCTGGGCGCCGAACAGGAAGCCTGGTTTGCCCGCGAAGTGGCGGCGAGCGTGAAAACCGGCCAGCGCTGGCAGCTGATCGCGCAGCAGGTGGTGATGGGTGACATCATGACCCCGAAGAACGCGCTGGAGTTCCTTGCCCCGGGCGCCGATCCCCGCGCCCAAGGCTATGTGAAGGGCGGCATTGCCGCGTCGCAGGCCGGCATTCCCGGCGCGCAGGACATGTGGTCAGGCTATCCGCAAGCGCGTCGCCGTTTGCTGAAGGCGATGGCCGATGCCGGTGCCGATCCGATCGTGATCGCGGGCGACAGCCACAATGCCTGGGCCTTCAACCACAGCCTGGATGGCAAGCCAGTGGCGGCCGAATTCGGCGTCCACTCCGTCACCTCGCCCGGTTACGAATCGGCGCTGAAGGCTGATCCGGCCCTGATCCGCGCCGCGCTGCTGCAAAGCTCGCCGGGGATGCAGTGGTGCGACACCAGCCGGCGCGGCTATCTCACCCTGTCGTTCAACGCCGCCGAAACCCGCTGCGATTGGGTGTTCATGGACACGATCAAGACCGTTTCCATGGCCACCAGCGCGCCGCAGGCCGCGGTGGTGAAGCGCGGTAAGCGGAAGATGACGCTGGCCTGATCAGGGGTTAGGGTGGGAGCGTGAAAACCGCGTTCACCTGCCTCGCCCTGCTGTTCGCTGCCCCGGCGGCGGCAACCATATGCGATGCGGTGTGGCGCGATGGACCGCGTGGCCGCGATGTGCCGGTGCGGATCAACCTGCCCGATGGCAAGCGCAAGGTGCCGGCGGTGATCTGGTCGCCCGGCCTGGGCGGCACGCGCGGCAATGCCGCGCGCTGGGTGGCAGCGTGGACTTCCGCCAGCATCGCGGTGATCCGCCTCGAACATCCTGGCAGCGATGCGGCTGTCTATCGTGGGCCCGCCACCCCGCAGGAGCGCGAAGCCAAAGTGCGGGCCGGCATCGCGCCGGAACAGGTGCTGGCCCGCATCGCCGATGTCGGTTTCGTGGCCGATGAACTGGCGCGGCGGCCAAGCGAAGGTGCCTGCGATCTCACACGCATCGACAGCGATCACCTGGCGCTGGCCGGGCACAGCATGGGGGCCTGGGTGGTGCAGGCGATGGCCGGCCAGCGTCCGGACGGTGAGCACGCACCGCTGATCGACCGCCGCTTCCGGGCGTTCGTGGCGATGAGCAGCAGCGGCCCGGCCGATGCGGCCATGGCCAAAGCGCAATTTGGCGGCATCGGCCGGCCGCTGTTGGTGATCACCAGCAATGCCGATGGCGTGCCTGCCAACGCGTCGGCTGGTGTGGTTGCCGATCAACGAGTCCGCCGCCTCAGCCTGTTCACCGGCGCACCGGCCGATGGCCGCAAGGCGTTGCTGCAACTGGACGGCGGCGACCACCTGCTGTTTGCCGGCGACACCCGCAAGGCCCCCGACGATCTGGCCCGGCAGGACCGCGTGGCGCGGGTGACCAGCCTGTGGTGGCGGCACTGGCTGCTGGGCGAAGCGAAAGCCGAAACGGCGCTGGCCAAGCCGGCGCTGGGCAAGGTGGACCAGTGGGTGCGAAAATAACGCCGGGCTAGCGGGCAGCCATCACGCGCTTCAGCATCTGCAGCAGGACGATGGCCAGCAGCGCGCCGCCGCCGACCGCCAGGGCCAGCGCCGGCGTTATGGTCGTGAAGCGCAGCAGGATGGTGAGCGGGGGCACGAACTGGGTGGCGGCGAGCAAGCCGAGCACGCTGGCCAGCACCAGCGCCAGCACGCGCCCCGCACCGCCCACCAGCGTGGCCATGCCGCTGCCCAGCCGGCGGTTGACCAGCATCAGCACCAGCAGGCCTGCGACAAGCGCAAGAAAGGCGGCGGAGCGGACGGCGGGTTCGGGGAGGCCGGCGTGCCACAATGCCAGCGCGAAGCCGGCGACGAGCGCCAGCACGACCGCGCCTTCCAGCACTGCGGCGGCCAACTGGGCCGGGGCGAACAGCGGCGAATCAGGTGCGCGCGGCGGGCGGGTCATCGCATCGGATTCGGCCTCCTCTGCTTCGAAGGCCAGGGCGCTGACCGGATCGATGATCATTTCCAGCAGCGCGATGTGGACCGGCCCCAGCAGCAGCGGCAGGCCAAACAGCAGCGGCAGCAGCGCCAGCCCGGCGATGGGGATGTGCACGGCGACGATGAAGCCCATCGCCTTTTTCAGATTGTCGTGGATGCGCCGGCCCAGCCGCATGGCGGTGACGATGGCGCCGAAATCATCATCGAGCAGCACGATGGCCGAGGCTTCGCGCGCCACGTCCGTGCCGCGGCCGCCCATGGCGACGCCGATATGCGCGGCCTTCAGGGCGGGCGCGTCGTTCACCCCATCGCCGGTCATCGCCACCACCTCGCCGCCGGCTTTCAGCGCTTCGACGATGCGCAGCTTCTGGCGCGGCTGGATGCGGGCGCAGACGCCGATCCCGGCCAGGCGGCGGCTGAGCGCGGCGTCGTCCAGCGTGTCGAGTTCGGCGCCGGTGAGGGTTTCCAGCGGCGCGATGCCGGCCTGGGCGGCAATGGCGCGGGCGGTTTCGGGATAATCGCCCGTGATCATCATCACCCGCACCCCGGCGGCCTGGCAGCCGCGCACCGCATCCGGCACATCGGCGCGCAAGGGATCGGCGATGCCAACCAGGGCGCGGAATTCCAGCGGCAGGGCAGATAGTGCGTCGGGCAGTGGGCCGGCCGGCAATGCACATTCTGCCAATGCCAGCACGCGCAGGCCCTGCGCCGCCATCGCGCCGGCAGCGGCCTCCATCCCGGCCGACGCGGCGGCATCGAGCCGGCACAGGCGGGCGATGGCTTCAGGCGCGCCCTTGGCCGCGACTGTCCCGCTGCCCCATGCCTGCGCCATCACCGGCTGGCCGGGGGCGAGCGGGTAGAGGTGCAGCACCTCGCCCGTGGCCGGCGGCACGCCCAGATCGGCAGCGAGCGTGTGGAAGGCAATGTCCATCGGATCGGTGGCGTGGGGCGGGCTGGCCAGCCGGCCGAGCGCGGCGAGATCGCGGTGTGTGGCACCATCAGGCGCGGCGGCCTGTGTGTCATCGGGCCGCCACAGCGCCACCACCGCCATGCGGTTCTGGGTGAGCGTGCCGGTCTTGTCGCTGCACAGCACGGTGGCGGCGCCCAGCGATTCGATGGCGGCGGCGCGGCGCACCAGAACGCGCTGGCGGGACAGGCGCGTGGCCCCCATCGCCATGAACACGGTGAGCACCACCGGAAACTCCTCCGGCAGCATCGCCATGCCCAGCGCAATGCCGGCCAGCACCGCCTGCAACCAGTCGCCGCGCAGCAAGCCATAGAGCAGCACGGCGAGCAGGCTGGCCGCCAACCCGAAGCCAGCAAACCACAGCACCAGCCGCCGCGTTTGCAGCGTCAGGCGCGGCACTTCGGTATCAACCGTGGCCAACATGATGCCGATCTGGCCCATGTGGGTGGCCGCCCCCGTGGCCGAAACCTGCGCCAGCCCGGCGCCGCGCACCACAAGTGTGCCGGCGTAGAGCTGTGGCAGGCCATCGCCGCCCGGCGGCGCGGGCGGCGGCGCAGCATCGGCGGCCTGCTTGCCGACCGGCAGCGATTCCCCGGTGAGCAAGGATTCATCGGCCAACAGGCCCTCGCCCTGCAGCAGCCAGCCATCGGCCGGCACGCGATCGCCCTCGCCCAGCACCAGCACGTCGCCCACCACCACGTCGCGCCCGGCGATGCGCTGGCGCTGGCCATCGCGGATCACCAGCGCGCGCGGCGAGGCCAGATCGCGCAGGGCGGCCAGCGCGCGCTCGGTGCGCTGTTCCTGCACCACGGTGATCAGGATCGACAGGCCGGCAAAGGCGACGAGCACCAGCGCCTCGGTGCGTTCACCCAGCAGCAAATAGACGAGGCCGCCGCCCAGCAGCAGCGCCAGCATCGGTTCCTTCAGCACATCGATGATGATGCGCGGCAGGCCCCGCGTGCCGGGGCGCGGCAGATCATTGGGGCCATCGGCGGCCCGCCGTGCCGCAGCTTCGGCGAGGGTGAGCCCGGTGGTCATGCGAGCCCGTGCTGGCGGATGGCTGTGGCCAGCGCCGGGGCAAGGCTGATGCTGGCAGCGGGGCCGGGGATGGAATCGCAGGCGATCAGCGGCGTGATGCCGGCCGTAGCGAGGCGGGCGAGATCGTCGGCACTGGCGAGGCAATGGGTGACGGCCGCGCCGGCCAGTGAGGCGCCGGCGGCGCGCAATTGCCTGGCGCAGGCGATGAGCGTGCCGCCGCTGGAGAGCAGATCGTCCACCAGCAAGGCCAGTCGTTGGCCGATGGCGGGCAGGGTGACGGTCACGCTGCGGTCGCCATGGCGCTGCTTGGTGGCGACGATGAAATCCAGGCCCAACGGCGAGGCGACGGCGGCGACCCAGGGGCGGGATTCCGCGTCGGGGCCAACCAGCACGGTATCGGCGGGCAGCGTGCCCCGCAGCGCCTGCGCGATGGTGGCGGCGGCGGAGATGCTGATGGCGCCGGGCAACACGGCGGCGAGATCGAGCGTGCGGTGGAGGTGGGGATCGACTGTCAGCACCGCATCGAAGGCCTGGCCCAGCAGGCGGCCGATCACCTGTTGCGAGACCGCCTCACCCGGCGCGAACGCTGCATCCTGCCGCATATAGGGCAGATAAGGTGCGACCAGCACGAGCCGCGTTGCTCCGCGCCGCCGCAAGGCATCGGCGGCGAGCAGCAGTTCGACCAGCTTTGCATCGGGATCAGCGAGCGTGCGGTAGAACAGGGCTGTCGGCGCTGTTTCGTCCGCCGTCACACGATGTTCGCCATCAGGGAATCGGTGGCTGTCCAGCCTCACGCAGGCGATACCCAGCGCTGCCGCCAACCGGCCGGCGGGCGCCGCATCATCGGCAAAGGCGTGCAGCGTTGCGGTCATGGTAGCAGCGCAAAGCCATCATCTTCGGCGGCCAGCTCGCGGGCATAGGCGAGGCCGGCGGGCGCTGCGGCGTGAATGCGATAGAGCGGCTGGCCTGCGGTAACCTGCGCCCCCACCTTGCAGAACAGATCGATGCCAGCCCCCTTGTCCATCGGGGCGCCGGCAAGGCGGGCAATGCGGGCAATGCGGTGGCAATCGATCGCCGAGACATGGCCTGCTGAAGGCGCGGCGATGTCGTGCACCAGCGGGCCCAGTGTGGCGACCTGCGGCGGCGGGCCTTGTTCGCGCATCAGCCGGTGCATGGCGGCCAGTGCCGCGCCGTTATCGAGCAATTCGGTGGCGCGGCGCTTGCCCTGGCCGCCGGGCAGGGCCGGATCAAGATCGAGCACGCGCCCGGCCAGCAACAGCGCATGGTCGCGCAAGTCTGCCGGGGCGTCGGCCTCACAGCGCAGCACCTGCATCACGTCGCGCGCCTCCAGCACCGGGCCGATGCCGCGCCCCACCGGCTGTCTGCCATCGGTGATCACCACATCGATCACCATGCCCAATTGCCCGGCAACATATTCGAACAGCTTGCGCAGCTTCACGGCGGCCGCCTCGCTGCGCACCTTGGCGGTGGGACCCACCGGCATGTCGATCACCAGGTGCGTGGCGCCGGCCGCGAGCTTCTTGGACAATATGGAGGCGACCATCTGTTCAGCGGTGTCGATGCCGAGCGGCCGTTCGACACTGATCAATATATCGTCCGCCGGGGACAGGTTGACCCGGCCGCCCCAGGCCAGCACGGCGTTCTCCTGCGCAACGATTTCCTGAATGCGGGCAGCGGAGAGTTCGACATTGGCCAGCACCTCCATCGTGTCGGCGGTGCCTGATGGCGATGTGATGGCACGCGAACTGGTCTTGGGGATGGTGAGGCCGTGGGCGGCAACGATCGGCACCACGATCATGGTTGTCCGGTTGCCGGGGATACCGCCGATGCAATGCTTGTCCACCACCAGCGGGCCGGGCCAGTGCAGCCGTTGGCCGGCATCTGCCATGGCGCGGGTGAGCACCAGCGTTTCAGCGCGCGACATCGATCCGGCGCAGGCGACCAGGAAGGCGGCGATTTCCATCGGCGCATAGCGATAGTGGGCGATGTCGGCGATGATGGCGTTGATGTCCGTCGCATCGAGCAGGGCGCCGCCGATCTTGCGGCGCACGGCATCAAGGCTGGCCGGCGGCCGGGCCTGGGCGATGGTGACCATTGTGCCGGCCGGCAGGCCAAGGCGGCGGAAGGCCTGTTCCCCCAGCCCGATCTCGCCGGGTTCGAGCAGGTGATCATCATCCAGGATGGCCAGCGTGGCGAGGATGCTGGAGACATCGCCGCAGATCTCGATCTTCTTCAGCGCCTGGAACTGTTCGGCACCATAGCTGCTGCCGGTGCGCGGCAGGAACGCCATGTTTTCCGGATAGGTATCGATGGCGACGGGGCGAATTTTGAACATGTGCGCGCCATCTGCTCCCTCTGCCCAGTGCCAGCATGCACCAGCCGTGCCGGGCGGCCAATGCCGGGCTTCTACGGACAGCGGCCATAAGCAATCACCCCGGCTTGTGGGGTGCGCAAGCCGGCCCGACACTGGCGGCAGGGAGGAAACACCCATGGCGATGACGATCAGCTTCCACGGCGCGGGGCGCACCGTGACGGGGTCCTGCCTGGAGGTCGAGGTGGGCGGCAAGCGCATCCTGCTGGATTGCGGCCTGTTCCAGGGCACCCGCAGCATCGAGGCGCTGAACCACGAGCCCTTTGCCTTTGATCCGGCCACCATTGACGCCGTCGTGCTCAGCCACGCCCATATTGATCATTGCGGCCTGCTGCCCAAGCTGGCGGCGCAGGGCTATGCCGGGCCGATCTGGTGCACGCCAGAAACTGTTGATCTGCTGGAATATATGCTCGCCGATGCCGGGCGCATCCAGGAGTATGAAGCCGAACGCCGCAACAGAAGACGGGATCGCGCCGGCGAGGAGCCATTCGAGCCGCTCTATACCGAAGCCGACGCGATGACGGCGTGGCGGCTGGCGCGGCCGGTGATGCTGGACGAATGGTTCGAACCGGCCGAGGGCATCCGCACCCGGCTGTGGAACGCCGGGCACATCCTGGGCGCGGCCTCCATCGAGGTGGAAGGCGGCGGCGTACGGATGATGTTTTCGGCGGACATTGGCCCGGACAACAAGGCGTTCCTGCCGCAACCGCAAGGCGGCGCTGGCTTTGATCACGTGATCTGCGAGGCGACCTATGGCGACCGGGCGCGCAGCCGCATTACCATGGAAGAACGCCGCGAACTGCTGGCGGCCGTGATTGACGAGACGCTGGGGCGCGGCGGCAATCTGGTGATCCCGGCCTTCGCGCTGGAACGCACCCAGGAATTGCTGCTCGATATCGCCACGCTATCGAGCAACGAGCGCATCGGCCCGGCGATGGTGTTTGTCGACAGTCCGCTGGCCAACCGTGCCACCGGCGTGTTTCGCAAATATGTGCGCGGCCTGCAGGATACCGCCGGGCGCGACGTGTTTGCCCACCCGTCGATCCATTATGTTCACGATGCCAGCGAATCGATGCGGCTGAACAGCCTGTCGGGCGCGATCATCATTGCGGCATCGGGCATGTGCGAGGCCGGGCGCATCCGCCACCATCTGTTGCACAATCTGCCGCGCCGGGAATCGACCATCCTGTTCGTCGGCTTCCAGGCCGGTGGGTCGCTGGGCCGGGTGATCCAGGACGGCGCACGGCGGGTGCGGATTTCGGGGCAGGAAGTGGCGGTGCGCGCCCAGATCCGCAGCATCGACAGCTACTCCGCCCATGCCGACCAGGGTGAGCTGCTCGACTGGATGCGCGCACGCGGGCCGATTGCGGGCAGCCTGTTCCTCGATCACGGCGAGGAGCAGGCGGCGCTTGAACTGGGCCGGCTGGCCACGGACGCGCAGCTGGCGCCCAGCGTGATCATCCCCGAAATCGGCGAGCGTTATGAATTGCAGGCTAGCGCCCCGGCGAAGCGGCTGGCCACCGGGCGGCCTGATCTGCGGCGCGTGATGGCGCGCGATTGGCAGAATGATTATGCCGATCTGGCCAGCAGCCTGAAACAGAAGCTGGGCCGCATCAGCGATCCCGATGCCCGCCGTGAGGCCATCGCCGCCATGCAGCGCGTGCTCGACAGCTATGGCAAAGCCTAGCCGGCGAGCTGTTCGGCGAGGAAGGCTTCGACCTCGGCCAGTTCGACGTCGCGGGAGACGAAGCTCTGCCCGATGCCGCGCGCCAGGATGAAGGCGAGGCGGCCGGCGCTCATCTTCTTGTCGTGGGTCATGTGCTCGACCAGCCGGGCGGCGGTGCAGCTGAGGCCGAGCGCGGCGGGTTCGATGGTGAAGCCGAGGCAGGCGAGATGGGCGGCCACGCGCTCTGCATCACGTTGCGGGCACAGGCCCAGCCGGGCCGAAAGGCGGAAGGCCTGCACCATGCCCAGTGCCACCGCTTCGCCGTGCAGCAGCCGGCTGGAGAAGCCGGTCTCCGCCTCGAAGGCGTGGCCGAAGGTGTGGCCAAGGTTCAGCAGGGCGCGGATATCGTCTGTCTCGCGCTCGTCAGCCGCAACCACGGCGGCCTTGGCGCGGCAACTGTGGGCGATGGCGTGGATCTGCGCCGTGGCATCGCCGTCCAGTACGGCGGCGCCATTGGCCTCGCACCAGCCGAAAAAGGCGGCATCATTGATCAGGCCATATTTCACCACCTCAGCATAGCCCGCCATCAACTCGCGGCGCGGCAATGTGGCGAGCACGGCCGGATCGATCAGCACGGCCACCGGCTGGTGGAAGGCGCCGACCAGATTCTTGCCGGCCTTGGCATTGATCGCCGTCTTGCCGCCTACCGAGCTATCGACTTGGCTCAGCAAGGTCGTCGGCACCTGCACGAAGCGGCAGCCGCGTTTCAGCATCGAACAGGCAAAGCCAACCAGATCGCCGATCACGCCGCCGCCCAGCGCAACAACGGCATCGCTGCGTTCGACGCCGAGTTCGAGCAGCCGTTCGACGACCAGTTGCAGATGCGCCCAATCCTTGGTGGCTTCGCCGGGTGGCAGCACGATGGGTTCCAGCGCGATGCCGGGCAGGCCGGCGGCAAGCGTTTGCAGATGCAGCGCTGCCACGCTTTCATCGGTGACCACCACCAGGCGGCCGCCACGCGCGAACGGGCCGAGCACCGGGGCCGCCGCGCCGAGCAGGCCGGGCGCGATATGGATGGGGTAGGCGCGCATCCCCAGCGCGACATCAACGATCATCGGGCGGCCTCTTCGGCATTGGCGGCGGCGAGCGCATTCACGATTGCGTCCACCGTTTCATGATGTGGGCCGGGCTTGCTGCCGACACGGATGCGGGCCTGCGCATAGACCGGGTTGCGCAACGCGGCGAGTGCGGTGAGCACGGCGCCGGGATCCTTGCCCTTGAGCAGCGGCCGGCTGCCGCGCCGGCGCACGCGATCAACCAGCGTGGCGACATCGGCATCAAGCCATACCGAAAGCGTGCGTTCCAGAATCAGCGCGCGGGTTTCATCATTCATGAAAGCGCCGCCGCCCGTGGCAATCACCTTTGGCGTGCCATCGATCAGGCGGGCGATCACCCGCCGTTCGCCGTCGCGGAAATGCGCTTCGCCAAAGCGTTCGAACATTTCCGAAATGGTCATGCCGGCGGCTTCCTCGATCGCGGTATCGGCATCGACGAACGGCAGGTTCAACCGGGCGGCGAGACGCTTGCCGATGCTGGACTTGCCGGAACCCATCAGGCCAACAAGCGTGACCGGCCGCTGCGCCGCCAACGCCAGCCGTTCTGGCTCAGTCAGGATTTTCGGGTCGCCGTCCATCGCAGTGATGGCTATACACCGGCCTATGGCATGGGCAAGCAAACGCGCAGTGTTGGCGGGATCGGCCGGGGTGATCGCCTGTGGGCTGCTGCTGGCGGCGCCCGTGGTCGGGCAGGATGGCAGGCAACAACCGGGGCCAAATCGCGACGCGCCCAAATCGCTGCTGCCGCCCGGTTTCGATACGCCGGCCCCTGCACCTTCTGCTGCGCCAGCACCGCTGCTGCCCGGCACTGCCGCGCCGCCGCCGGAAGCGGCCACCGCCGAGCAGGCACCGCTGCTGACAGGGCAGCCGGGTGATGTCACGCCGCCGGCGTTTGTGGAAACCCAAACAGCCGCCGCGCTGCCGCCGGGCGCGCCGATCGGCATCATCGATGCGACCAGCGGCGCATTTGCCGCCGATGCCTTTATCGGCAGCAACGGACGCTTTCTGGCTGGGCTCGCCAACCGCATCGCGGGTCCTGTCGCCTCGCGCTGGGTGGCGATCACCCTGGGCCGCGCGCTGGCATCGCGGGTGCCGGGGCCCGCGGGCATCGGCGATGGCGATTGGGTGGCGGCCCGCGCCGGACTGCTGGTGCGGATGGGGGCTGTGGATCCGGCGCGGCGGCTGATCGATGTGCTGCCGCAGGAACGCTATACCCCGGCCACCTATCGCGTGGCGGGCGAGGTGTCCTTGGCGGCGGCCGATCTGGCTGGCCTGTGCCCGATCGCGGCTACAGGACGGGCGCTTTCCGATGATGTGATGTGGGATCTGGCTTGGGGCATGTGCGCCGCCATGGATGGCGATGATATCACGGCGGCCGGCGTGATCGATACCGTGCAAAACCGACGCGGAGCCTTGCCGGCCTTTGATCTGCGCCTGGCCCAGCGCGTGGTGGTGCTGGCCGGCGGCGCTGGGCGCGCCGATGGCATCAACTGGGCAGAGGAAGAGGGGCTGACCCCCTATCGTTACGGCGTGGCCAGTGCGGCGGGCGTGACGGTTCCGGCCGATCGGCTGGCGGCATTGGGCCCGGCCCACGCCGGCTGGGCAGTGCGCAATGCCGCGCTGCCGGCCGCCACGCGCCTTGCGCTGCTCCGCCAGGCGGCCGTGCTGGGCACGCTTTCAGTCGAGGAACTGGCCAGTGCGTTGGCGGCGCTGGCGCCGTCCGATGCCAGCGGCGGTTTCGCCGCCGACAGCCGGGCGGGCCGCCTGCGCGATGCCTTCACCGGCAGCGTGACTGACCGGGCCGAGGCGATTGCCGCCATTGCCGGCGATGATGATTATGGCGCGTTGCTGGAAGCGGCCACGGCGGCGGCGGCGCTGAAGCCGGCGGCGGCACTGGCCGGGCAATCCGATGTGATCATCGCGGCGTTGCTGGCCGCCGGCAACACGCGCGCTGCCCGGGCGTGGTGGCCGCTGGCGCAGGAAGCCGATGATGATGTGCGGGTGCGGGCGCAGGCACTGCTGGCGGCGGGCGCCGGTGTGGCAATGGATTCGGGTGACGTTCGCGCGTGGCGCGCTGCGGCCAAGGCCAGCCCGCGCCGGGAGGCGATGCTGGTGGCGGCACTGTCGGGCCTGGGCCAGGCACGCGGCTTGGATCGAGATGGGATCAAGGCCATCAGCAACCGCTGGACGGCGGCGCTGGCCAGCGCAGCGCGGCGGCGGGCAGCCGGCGAAGTGGCGCTGTTGGCGGCGACCGGCCTGCAGGGCGGCTGGGCCGATGTGCCGCCGGCCCATGTGGAGGCGATCGTGGCGGCGCTCATGGCCTGTGGCCGGGTGACAGAGGCTCGGCTGTTTGCCGCCGAAGCGATCACGCGCAGCGCATGATCACGGATCGCCAGGCCATCGCGCTGTTCCTCGACAGCCTGGCCAGCGAACGCGGGGCGGCGAAGAACACCATTCTCGCCTATGGCCGCGACTTGAATCAGGCCAGCGAATGGCTGGGCGGTGCTTTGGCTGCGGCCGATGCGGCGGCGCTGGCGCGGCTGGCCCGGCACTGGGCGCCGCTGGCGCGGGCCAGCGCGGCGCGCAAGGCCAGCGCGGTCCGGCAGTTCCTCAGTTTCCTGATGGCGGAACATCTGCGCGCCGATGATCCGGGGCGTGATCTGGCGCTGCCGCAGGCGGCACGGCCATTGCCGAAAACGCTGGCGGCCGGCGATGTGGAACGCCTTTTCGCGGCGCTGGCGGAGAAACTTGCTGCCCGGCCCGATGATCCGCAATCCTTGCGCACCGCCGCGCTGGTGGAACTCCTCTATGGTTCCGGCCTGCGTGCCAGCGAGCTGGTGGCGCTGCCCCGCCATGCCTGCAAGGCCGGTCGCGGCCACATGGTGGTGCTGGGCAAGGGCAACAAGGAACGGCTGGTGCCGATCAGCCGCCGCGCCGAAGCCGCCGTGCTGGCCTGGGACGTGCATGTGCCGAAAGACGCCAAATTCCTCTTCCCGGCCGGGCGCGGGAAGGCTGGTTTCCTGTCGCGCCTGCGGCTGTGGCAGTTGCTCAAGGCGCTGGCTGCCGATGCCGGCATTCCGCCTGCGCGCATTTCCCCGCACGTGCTGCGTCATGCCTTTGCCACCCATCTGCTGGAAGGCGGGGCGGATCTGCGCATCGTGCAGACCTTGCTGGGGCACGCCGATATCGCGACAACGCAGATTTACACGCATGTTGCGTCGGCGGCGTTGGTGGAACTGGTCAACAAGCGCCATCCGCTTGCCGATGGGTCAGATTGACAGGTGACTTGGCGCGCCCGGCCCGGCTAGGAAGCCCGCATGAGCAGCAATCCCCTCTTCCGCCCGTTCCCTCTCAAGGGCCTCACCCTCCCCAATCGCATCGTGATGGCGCCAATGACGCGCAGCTTCTCGCCGGCCGGCCAGCCGGGCGCGAATGTTGCCGAATATTATCGCAAGCGCGCCGCCGGCGGCGTGGGCCTGATCATCACCGAAGGCACCGCGGTGGAGCGCACCGGCGCCGCCAATGATCCCAATGTGCCGCATTTCTTTGGCTCCGCGCTCGATGGCTGGGGCCAGGTGGTCAAATCCGTGCACGGTGAGAGCGGGCTGATCGCGCCGCAATTGTGGCATGTCGGCGGCCTGCCCAACCGCCGCACGCCCAAGGGCGAGGAAGCCGAAAGCCCGTCGGGCGTTTACATGCCGGGCAAGACCAACGGCCGTGCCATGAGCGATGAAGATGTGGCCGATGCCGTCGCTGCCTTCGCCCGCGCCGCCGGTGATGCCAAACAGCTGGGCTTCGACGCGGTCGAACTGCACGGCGCCCATGGCTATCTGATCGATCAATTCTTCTGGGGCGCCACCAATGCTCGCGATGATCGCTGGGGCGGTGACACGCTGCCGCTGCGCGCGCGTTTCGCGGTCGAACTGCTCAAGGCCGTCCGCACCGCCGTTGGCCCCGATTTTCCGGTGATCATCCGCCTGTCGCAGTGGAAGCAGCAGGATTTCGCCTTCCGCCTGGCCCCGTCGCCGGACGAGCTGGCGGCTTGGCTGGGCCCGCTGGCCGATGCCGGGGCAGACGTGTTCCATTGTTCGCAGCGCCGTTTCTGGGAACCGGAATTCCCCGAACTCGATGGGCAGGAAGGGCTGAATTTCGCCGGCTGGGCCAAGAAGCTCACCGGCAAGCCGACCATCACTGTGGGCAGCGTTGGCCTTACCGGGGAATTCGTCGCTGGCATGGGCGGCGAATCGTCGAAGCCGGCCAGCCTTGATGGCCTGCTCGACCGGCTGGAGCGCGACGAATTCGATCTGGTGGGCGTTGGCCGCGCGCTCATTGTCGATCCGGATTGGGCACTGAAGGTGCGCGATGGCCGCCACGGTGAGTTGACCGATTACACCACCGAATCGCTGATGACCTTGGTGTGAGGCCACGGCTTGTGGCAGGAGAGGCCACATGCAGGTTGATGAAGACAATGTTCCGATCCTGAAGGGCCGCTCGCTGCGGCCCAAGGATGCCGC
>JAIXQM010000226.1 GCA_027485735.1 Sphingomonadales bacterium
CCGCGGCCGCCGCCTGTCACAATCGCGACCTTGCCGGATAGAAGCGCCATGTCTGAAATCTCCCTGTAAGACGGGGAGAGTGCGTGTGGGCGCGTTTGCCGGCAAGACCGTGCTAGTGACAGGGGGATCGACCGGGATCGGCAATGCCGCCGCGCGCCGGTTCCTCGCCGAAGGCGCGCGCGTGATCGTGACGGGCACGCGCGCCAGTGTGGCGGATTATGCCGGCACCGATGGCGACCTCGCGGGCATCGAATATCATCAGCTCGATCAGGGCGATCTGGCGGCGGTGGCGGCCTTTGATCCGGGCGTGGAGCGGCTGGATGCGCTGGTCGTCTCCGGCGCCAAGGTTGCCTACAAGCGGGCCGAGTTCATCCCCGAAACCTTTGCCGATGTGCTGGCCACCAATCTCACCGGGCCGATGGCATTGGCGATGAAGTTCCGCGCCGCACTCGCTGCTGCCAGGGGCAGCATCGTGTTTGTTGGCAGCGTTGCCAGTTTCAAGGGCACCATCGGCCAGCCAGCCTATTCGGCCAGCAAGGGCGGCCTGCTCACGCTCACCCGAACGCTGGGGCAGGCGCTGGGCGGCGAGGGGATCAGGGTCAATCTCGTGGCGCCCGGCCTGGTGCGATCCAAGATGACCGCCATCACCTGGGAACATCCCGATCGGCTGGCGGCCACGGAACGGCAGGTGCCGCTGGGCCGCATCGGCGAGCCGGACGACATTGCCGGCCCGATCATCTTTCTGGCGTCGGATGCGGCGCGGTATGTCACTGGCACGTCGCTGGTGATCGATGGGGGTTTGAGCGCATGAACGGCCTGAACAACGGCAGCTGGGCGCGCGGCAAGTCCGTGCTGGTGACGGGCGGCACGCAGGGCATCGGCAAGGCGGTGGCGGAACAATTCCTGGCACTCGGCGCCCGTGTGACCATCACCGGCACCCGCACCCGGGTCGAATGCTATGACGAACCGCCCGAAGGCGTGACCTATATCCAGGCCGATCTCACCTGGCCGGAAGCCCGCGCCGAAGTGGCCGCGCACATCGACAATCTGGATGTGCTGGTGAACAACGCCGGCCGCAGCTCGGCCAACGAATATGAGCAGGAAGAGTTCGAGCATGTCATCGACAGCAACCTGAATGCGGTGATGGATTTGTCGGTGCGTCTGCACCCGCTGTTGAAGGCGACCAAAGGCAGCATCGTCAACGTTGGCAGCCTCGCCAGTTTCCTCGCGCTGAAGGAAGTCCCCGCCTACACTGCATCGAAAGCCGGGCTGCTGGGCCTTACGCGGGCGCTGGGTGACAAATGGGCGCCCGATGGCGTGCGGGTGAATTTGGTGGCACCCGGCTTCATCGCGACGCGCATGACCGAAGGCGCCCGCACCAACCCGGAGCGTGAGAAGAAACTTATGCGCGCCATCCCGATGCAGCGCTGGGGCGAGCCCGACGAAATCGCCAGCGCCATATTGTTCCTCGCCAGCCCGGCCGCCAGCTATATCACCGGGCAGAGCCTGGCCATCGATGGCGGCCTGATGCTGCGCTGATCCGCGGTTGACGGCGCTTCTGCGCTGGCCTTTGCTGTGTGGGTGACGGGCAAGGGGGATCAGGCATGAAGCGCAGCCGCAGTGTGGCCCTGGTGATGGCAACAATGGCACAAGCCGTGCAGGCGGCGCCGCAGCCGTCGGGCAACATCGAGGTGGCGGAAGCCTCCATCCCGCAGCTGCAGGCGGCTCTGGCCAGTGGAGCGGTGACATCGCGGCAGCTGGTGCAGGCCTATCTGGCCCGCATCGCTGCCTATGACAGCCAAGGCCCGGCGCTGAACAGCATCGTCACGCTCAATCCCGCCGCGCTGGCGCAAGCGGATGCGCTGGACAAGGAGCGTGCCAGCAAAGGCCCACGCGGGCCGCTGCACGGCATTCCGGTGCTGGTGAAAGACAATTTCGATACCAAGGACATGCCAACCGCGGGCGGTGCGCTGGCGCTGGCGACGCTGCAGCCGGCGCAGGATGCCCACCAGGTGGAAAAGCTGCGCAGCGCCGGCGCCATCATCCTCGGCAAGACGGCGATGCACGAGCTGGCCGCCGGCACCACCACCATCTCCTCGCTCACCGGCCAGTCGCGCAATCCCTATGATCTGCTGCGTTCGCCGGGCGGTTCCAGCGGCGGCACCGGCGCGGCGATTGCCGCCAGTTTCGCAGCGGCCGGCATGGGCAGCGATACCTGCGGTTCGATCCGCATTCCGGCGGCCTATCAGAATCTGTTTGGCCTGCGCACCACGCGCGGGCTGGCGAGCCGGACGGGCGTGATCCCGCTTTCCGATACGCAGGATGTGGCCGGGCCGCTGGCGCGCAGCGTCGCCGATCTGGCGATCATGCTGGATGCGACGGTGGGCAGCGACAAGCGCGACGCGATCACGGCGGGGGCTGATGCACATGTGCCCAAATCCTATGCCGATGCGCTGCAGCCCGGATCACTGAAAGGCGCGCGCATTGGCGTGTTGCGCAGCCTGTTCACCATCGTGCCCGACGATGGGGACGGCAAATTGGTCTATGATCAGGCCATCACCGCGATGCGCAATGCAGGTGCCGAGGTGATTGAGGTGGCCATTCCCGGCCTCGACGAGATGTTGAACGATGCCAGCGCCAGCACGTTCGAATTTGTCGAGGATCTGCGGCGTTATCTGGCGGCGCATCCGGGGGCGCCGGTCGCGTCGCTGGACGCAATCGTGAAGGCCGGCTTGCATCATGACCAGCTCGACAAGCGGCTGCGTGATCCGCTGGCTGGCCCGGACCGCAATTCCCCCGGCTATCAGGTGCTGCTGGCCAAGCGCACAGTGGCGCGGGCGGCCACGGATGCGCTGCTGACCAAGGAGAGGTTGGATGCGTTGCTCTATCCCACCTCACTGGGCCGGCCGCCGGTGATCGGCGCCGAGAACATCGCCAGCAATTGCCGCTTGAGCGTGGTCACCGGCCTGCCGGCGCTGGCCATCCCGGCCGGCTTTACCCCGCGTGGGCTGCCGGTGGGCCTGGAACTGCTGGGGGCCGCCTTTGCCGAACCGCGGCTGCTGGCGCTGGGGCATGGGTGGGAACAATTGGCCAAACCGCGCCAGCCGCCGTTCAGCACGCCGCCGCTGGTGGCCGGCAAGGCGCCGGGGCCACAACAGACGGTGGTGAGCCTGGCCGGTGGTGGCACCGCCAAGGCCACGATCCGTTTCAGCTATGATCCCACGACCGCTCGGATGCACGCCGACGTGACCGCCAGCGGCAGCGGCAGAGACGCGCCCATCGCCATTGCCCTGCACCGCAGCCACGAAGGCGGGCCGGGACCGATCCTGGTGCCGATCATGCTGCGCGGGCAGAAACGCGTCAGCGCCGATCTGGTGCTCGACGCGCTGGCGCGGGCCGATCTGGCGGCTGGCCGGCTCGCAGCCGTGCTCTACACCGCCGCCGCGCCGCTGGGGACGGGGCGGACGGCGCTGGCCTTCAAGTCGGAGTGAGCGAAAGACTCAGGCCTGACCGCGCCGGCTCATGAAGGCCAGGCGCTCGAACAGCATCACATCGGCTTCGTTCTTCAGCAGCGCGCCGTGCAGCGGCGGGATCAGGCTCTTGGTGTCGCGGTTGCGCAGCACGTCGATAGGCAGATCCTCGTGCATCAGCAGCTTCAGCCAATCCAGCAGTTCGCTGGTGCTGGGCTTCTTCTTCATGCCCGGCACTTCGCGCATGTCGAAGAAGATGTTCATGGCTTCGGCGACCAGGGCGCGCTGGATGTTGGGATAATGCACCCGCACGATGGCTTCCATCGTGTCGCGATCCGGGAACTTGATATAGTGGAAGAAACAACGGCGCAGGAACGCGTCAGGCAGTTCTTTCTCGTTGTTGCTGGTGATGATCACGATCGGGCGCTGGGTGGCCTTGATGCGTTCCCCGGTTTCGTAAACGTCGAATTCCATGCGATCGAGCTCGGTGAGCAGATCGTTGGGGAACTCGATATCGGCCTTGTCGATCTCGTCGATCAGCAGCACCGGCAGTTTTTCGGACGTGAAGGCTTCCCACATCTTGCCGCGGCGGATGTAGTTGGAAATGTCGGACACGCGCGGATCGCCCAACTGGCTGTCACGCAGGCGGCTCACGGCGTCATATTCATACAGGCCTTGCTGGGCCTTGGTGGTGGATTTGACGTTCCATTCGATCAGCGGTGCATCGAAGGCATTGGCGATTTGCTGGGCCAGCACCGTCTTGCCAGTGCCGGGTTCGCCCTTCACCAGCAGTGGCCGGCGCAAGGTGACGGCGGCATTGACTGCAACCTTCAGATCATCGGTGGCAACGTAACCGGTGGTGCCTTCGAAACGCATGCGGAAATCCCCTTTGCCTGCAAGAGTTATGCGGGCCGGCGTCCGGACGCAATCCTGTCAAACTGCGAAGGGCGGCCGCAGGTCAGCGATAAGCGTAGACGACCTCGTCGGTCTGGCCGCCGGCAAAGCCGAACATCTGGCCCTTGCTGTCGGCCGATTGGCTGGCCAGGCGCGGGCGGCCGTCGGGGCCCAGGCGATAATCGCTGATCTGTTCAAAATTGGTGACCTTGATCAGCAGGTTCAGCTTGAAATTCTCCCGGGCGCGCACCTTCAGGCGCATGACATAGGGCTTGCCATCGTTGCCGGCGATCACCGCTTCACCGGAAAGATGGCTGGAAATGTCGCCCGTGTCGGTGCGCACGGTGCCGGGCGGCAGCACCGGAATCTTCAACACCTTCCGACCATCGCCATCCACCATGATGTCGGACGCGGCGGCCATCAGCGTGGCCATGCGGTGATAGCCTGGCACGGGCGTTGTCGCCGTGGCCTTGCGGAACGTCTTCAAATTGCTGGCGCTGGGCGGTTTGCCGTTCACGCTCACCAGCGCCCAGCGTTTGCCATCCCAGCGTTCGACCGTAACGGTCTTTTCCTTGATGCCAGGGCCGCGACGTACGGCGGTGGTGGTGCGGTCGAAGGAGATGCTGGCCGGATCGGCGGCGCGGGCATCGGTGATGATCGCTTCCCGCAGCGGTTCCAGCCGCAGCTCGTCCGCCGGGGCAGCCGCCAGCAGCACGCTGGCCAGCACTGGCAAGACAAGCAGAGTAAGGCCCCTTTTCATTGGCTCTTTCGATAGCCCATCGCGACAATCTGCCACAAGCGGCGTCTGGCCGATGCCGCTTCCACCGCGACAAATGCCGCTGCAGCGTTGCAATGCAGCATCACCTGTTACGGTTTGATGAATGAAGAAACGGCTGCGCCTGCGTCGGATCAAGCGCCGTTGGCAGCGGCCAGCCCATCGCTGGCGAGGCGCAGACCCGGGCGCTGGGCCAGGGCGCGGCGGAAATCGGCGGCTGCACCGGCGCGATCTCCCTGCGCGGCGCGCAATTGGCCCGAGAGCACCGAGATTGGCAGCGGCCACAGCGGCGGTTCGGCATAGGGCAGGTTGGCCTCGATGGCTTCGGCGGCGGCATAGGCCCTGAGCGCGCCTGCCACGTCTCCGCGCGCGGTGGCGATGCGACCGCGGGCCACGGCATCGGCTATGGCGGCAAATTCCAGGGCCCCGCCGCCCCGCCTGCCGCGACGCGGCGTTTCCAGGCCGTCACGGGCCTGTCGCAGCGCCTTCAGTTCACCGTCTGCGCCATCGGGGTTGCCGCTCTGGGCCAAGGCTTCGGCGCGCAGGCCATGCCAGGCGATGCCGAGCCGGCGCAGGCGCTTGTCAGGCCGGGGCAGGGCAAGGATTTCAGCCGGTGACAGGAAATGTGCTCGGGTGTGCAAGGCGGTGACGAGCCGCATTTCCAGCCACGGGGAGCGGGCGACATCGGCTGAATCAATCGCAGCTTCCAGCCCCGCGGCGGCCGCCAGCGCGGTGGCCTTGTCGCCGATCTGCACCGCAGCGGAGGCAAGGAAATGCGTGTGGTGGTTGAAATAGCCATAATAGCGCGGTTCGGCACCGACCGCGCGGGCATAGGCTTCGTCGGCGGCAATGGCTTGCTTGTTGGCGGCAATGGCGCGATCGAACTGGCCGATGCGATACCAGGTGTGGCTGGGCATATGCACCATGTGTGGTGCGCCCGGTGCCAACCCACCCAGCCGCGCTGCCGGGCCAGCGGCCTTGGCCGGATTGGCGCTGGCTTCGGTGAGGTGAATGAGCAGGTGGATGGCCTGTGGCTGATCGGGCGTGCGGGCCAGTATCTTGTCCACCAGCGCCAGCGCCGTGCCGGCCCGAGCCTTCGGAACCTTGCCGCCGGCTTCCCAATAGTCCCAGGGCTGGCTGGTCATGATGGCTTCGGCTGCAAGGATGGCGACCAGATCGTCATCCGGCCAGCGCTGGGCCAGCGCGATCATCGTATCGGCATACAAATCGCCGTGAACGCCATCCTTGGTGCCGCCGGGGGCGTGCCGGGCGTGCACGGCTTCCATCAAGGCGCGATCACGATCGGAAAGCCGGTTGCTGCCCAGTGCTCGCGCGGTGAGTGCCCGGGCTTGTGCAATGGTTTCAGCTGCGATCGGGCCGCTGTTGATATAGGGGCCAAGCGCCAAAGCTTCACCCCAGCTGCACATGGCGCACGCGGGATCGCGTCGCCGCGCTTCGCGGAAGCTTTCCAGCGCCTCGTCGTAATCGAATCCCCAAAGCTGGCCGAGACCCTGATCGAAATAGGCCTGCGCGGCCGGCACGTCCGAAACCGGCATATGCGCCGGGGTGAGGCCTGGCACCAGCACGATAGCGCCGCGTACCGCTTCGGCGCCGGTGCCTTCACTCTGGCCGCACATGTTGGCTGCCAGCGCGGCCGCCAGCGCCAGATTGGCCGGGGAAGGCGCGGGCGCCGCCGACGTGCAGAACAGAAGCGCGGAGAGGGCGGCGGCAGAGCGGATCATCATGGCCCAAACGTGATACAGGCAGCTGCACTTGGCAACCGCCTGTATCACGCCGACCGTAAGGCTTGCCTCAAACGTCGAGGAAGCTGCGCATCTTGCGGCTGCGTGACGGGTGCTTCAGCTTGCGCAGCGCCTTGGCTTCGATCTGGCGGATGCGTTCGCGCGTCACGCTGAACTGCTGGCCGACTTCTTCCAGCGTGTGATCGGTGTTCATGCCAATGCCGAAACGCATGCGCAGCACGCGTTCTTCACGTGGGGTCAGGCTGGCCAGAACGCGCGTCACGGTTTCCTTCAGGTTGCTGTGGATGGCGGCATCGACCGGGATGACAGCGTTCTTGTCTTCGATGAAATCGCCGAGGTGGCTATCTTCCTCATCGCCGATCGGCGTTTCGAGGCTGATCGGCTCCTTGGCGATCTTCATCACCTTGCGGACTTTTTCGAGCGGCATCGACAGCCGTTCGGCCAGTTCCTCCGGAGTCGGCTCGCGGCCGATTTCGTGCAGGATCTGCCGGCTGGTGCGCACCAGCTTGTTGATCGTTTCGATCATGTGCACCGGAATGCGGATGGTGCGGGCCTGATCGGCGATGGAGCGGGTGATGGCCTGGCGGATCCACCACGTTGCATAGGTGCTGAACTTGTAGCCGCGGCGATACTCGAACTTGTCCACCGCCTTCATCAGGCCGATATTGCCTTCCTGAATCAGATCAAGGAATTGCAGGCCGCGGTTGGTGTATTTCTTGGCGATGGAAATGACGAGGCGCAGGTTGGCTTCGACCATTTCCTTCTTGGCGATGCGGGCTTCGCGTTCGCCCTTCTGCACCATGTTCACGATGCGGCGGAACTCGCCCAGGTCCACGCCGGTGGTTTCGGCAATGCCGGCCAGTTCGCGGCGGTTCTGATCGATGGACGCGATTTCAGCGGCGGCAAAGGCAGCCCACTTCTTGTCGATGGTGGCCACGCGGTCGAGCCAGCCTTCGGTCAGCTCGTTGCCAACATATTCATCGAGGAAGCTCTTGCGGACAATCTTGTGCTTGTCGGCCAGGCGCATCATGTTGCTGCCCTGCGCCATCAGCCGCTTGTTCTGGGTGTAGAGCGCTTCGACCAGCAGTTCGATCTTGTTGTTGTTGAAATGGATCGACTGCACACCGCGCGTCAGTTCCTCACGCAGCTTCTGATACTTCTTCTCGTCACCATTGGCGAACGATGGTCCGCCGTGCATCGACGAAAGCCGGGCTTCCTGCAGCTTGTGGAACTTCTTGTAGGTGCTGGTGATTTCGGCGAATTTCTCCAGCGCAGCGGGCTTCAGCTGCTCTTCCATCTGGCCGAGTGACAGCCCGCCTTCATCATCTTCTTCGGCTTCGGCGGCGCGCTGTTGGGCGCGGCGTTCGGTGAATTCGTCTTCCTCGTCGGCCGGCGGCGTTTCGACTTCCGGCTCCTCATCTTCCTTGAACTGCACGGTCGGCAGGTCGCCGCCTTCCTCGACCTCTTCGCCGTCTTCACCCGGCACCTTGGCCAGCATGGCTTCGAGATCGAGAATCTCGCGCAGCTGCATGCGGCCTTCGTTGAGCGCGTTCGACCATTCGATGATGGCCTGGAACGTCATCGGGCTTTCGCACAGGCCGGCGATCATGGTGTTGCGGCCGGCTTCGATGCGCTTGGCGATGGCGATTTCGCCTTCGCGGGACAGCAGTTCCACCGCGCCCATTTCGCGCAGATACATGCGCACCGGATCGTCGGTGCGGTCCAGCGGCGCCTTGACCACGGCAACCGGTGCCGGGGACAGATCCCCATCCACCGGTTCGGCTTCGGCTTCTTCCTCTTCCGGGGTGTCGCCGTCTTCGGCCGTTTCCTCGTTCTCGACGACGTTGATGCCCATCTCGTTGATCGCGGACATCACGTCTTCGATCTGCTCGCTGGTCATCTGATCCTGCGGCAGGGCCTCGTTGATCTCGTCATAGGTGATGTAGCCGCGCTTCTTGGCGCGGGCGATCAGCTTTTTGACTGAGGCTTCGTTGAGATCAATGAGCGGAGCATCGCCATCTGTCTTGGCATCCGCGGTGTCGTTCGCGACCGTCTTGGCCATCCGAGTCTGCGTCCTTGCCCTGGCCGGCAGCGCCGGCGTTAAACCCATGAAAAACGTATAAAAGCCCGCCCGCTTGAGGACATCCTCTGGCGGGGCAGGCTGAAGCTGCGTGCGTATTATACCGCGCTTCTTAGCCTTCCCGCCGCGATTCCGCCAGAGCCATCATCGCCGCGTCCAATGCCTCGATCTCCTGGCGCCGTTCCTGCTGCGCGGCCCAGTCCGCTTCGTCCAAGCTGGACTGGAACCTTATGGTGGCTTCAGCCAGTGCTTCGACCAATCCAGCCCGGGCCGTGGCCTGAGCTAACGTCATGGCAAAATCCGCATTGGCCACGCCCGCCGGGGTTTCGCTCCGCGTGAAACTCAGCCTGAGGCCGTTGCCGCGCCGGATGCGATCCGCCTCAGCTGCAAGCCCGATATCGTTAAGGTGGGCAAGCAGGGCAGTGCTTTCAAGACCATGGTCCGCTGCCGTCACGGCCAGCACGGCGCCGAGTACGGCGGCATCACCGGCGTCGACAGGCCGCAGCGCCGCCAGCGAATCGTGATGGGCGTCGGCCAGACCGGGCCGCAACAACAGCCCGGCCAGCACGGCCTCCATCACCGGGTCATGGCCGCGCGCCACCATCGCCTTCAAAGCCGGCGATACACCGGGGATCGGCGGCTGCCACTTTTCGCCTGGCTTGCGGGGTTGCCACGGCGCCCGCTGGGGACGCGCCATGAAGGCCGCTTCAAAGCGCTGGTTGAATTCGGCCTGATAGAGCGAACGCACATCGGGATCGGCGATTCCGGCGGCGGCTTCGCGAAGCTGCAGGCGGGCCTGGGCGCGGCGTTCCGGGGTCGCCTGTTCCAGCCCGGCGGTTTCTATGGACCAGATGTGATCGATCAGCGGCACGGCACTGGACAGCACGGCTTCGAAAGCAGCAGCGCCGCCGGTGCGGCAAATATCATCCGGGTCCTGGCCTTGTGGCAGGGTGGCGATGCGCAGCGATTTGCCTGGTTTCAGCAGCGGCAAGGCGCGCATGGCCGCGCGGGTGGCGGCGCGCTGGCCGGCGGCGTCGCCATCGAAACACAACAAAGGCACATCAACCAGCCGCCACGCCAGCATGAGCTGGGTTTCAGTCATCGCGGTGCCGAGCGGGGCAACCGCCTCGATCAGGCCGGCCTGGGCCAGGCCGATCACGTCCATATAGCCTTCCACCACGATCAGCCGGTTCGATTTGCGCGCCGCCGGCCCGGCCTGATCCAGATTATAGAGCAGTCGTCCCTTGTCGAAGAGCGGGCCATCGGCGCTGTTGAGATACTTGGGCTGCACATCGCCCAGCGCGCGGCCGCCAAAGCCCACCACCCGCCCGCGCGCGTCGCGGATCGGGAACATCAGCCGGCCGCGGAAACGATCGTAGGTGTCGCCTTCGTCTGTCTTGCCGATCAGGCCGGCTTCCAGCAGCTTGTCGGCGGTCGCATCCTTCAGGTGGCCGCGCAGCGCGGTGCGCGAATCGGGCGAATAACCCAGCGCGAACGCCTTCACCGTTGCCGGCCGCAATCCACGCCGCTCGATATAGGCACGAGCATTTGTCCCGCCGTCGCCAGCCAGCTGCGACTGGAACCAAGTGGCGGCGCGGGCCGTGAGTTCGGCCAGGCTGTCCGCCACTTCCGCTTTCTGGCGCGCTTCGGGGGAGGGGGCGGGCACTTCCAGCCCGGCTTCGGCCGCGAGTTGCTTCACCGCCTCCATGAACGGCAGGCCCATGTTGTCGGTCATGAAGCGGATGACATCGCCGTGCGCGCCGCAGCCGAAGCAGTGATAAAAGCCCTTTTCATCGTTCACATAGAAACTGGGCGACTTCTCGTTGTGGAAGGGGCAGCAGCCCTTCATCTCCCGCCCCGCCCGTGTGAGCTTCACGCGCCGGCCGACCACGCCCGAAACGGGCACGCGGGCGCGCAATTCGTCGAGGAAGGCGGGGGAGAGGCTCAACCCAGCGCGGCCTTCACCAGCCCGCTTGCCTTGCTCATGTCGATCTTGCCGGCAAAACGCTCCTTCACGACGGCCATCACGCGGCCCATGTCCTTCACGTTGGTGGCGCCGATTTCGGCCACCACGGACTTGATCGCCGCCAGCGCTTCAGAGTCGTCCATCTGCTTGGGCAGAAAGCTTTCAATCACGCCCAGTTCGGCGCGTTCGGCATCGGCCAGTTCGGCGCGGTTGCCGGCCACATACATCTCGATCGATTCGCGGCGCTGCTTGGCCATTTTCATCAGCACGTCGACCACCAGCACGTCGTCGTCGGCCGGCACGGTGCCGGTGCGCAGTTCGATATCCTTGTTCTTCAGGGCGGCATTGATGAGGCGCAGGGCGCCAAGCCGGGCGCTGTCGCGGGCTTTCATGGCCTGGGTGGTGGCGGTCTGGATGGCGTCGCGCAACATGGGAATCTCCGGTGGTGAAAAATGCCGATTGATCTTTGGGGCTCGATAGCGTCTCAGGCGGTCAATTAATAGATTGACGCCGTGGCCCTACACCCCTAGGTCCCCCGCCGTTTGCCCGCAACCTGAAGGAACCTGACCATGGCCGCCGCCCCTGCGCCCGCCCAACCCAAAGGCGCGACGGGGGTATTGGTTCTGGCCGATGGCAGCGTCATCTGGGGCCATGGTTTCGGAGCCGAAGGCGTGGCGGTGGGTGAAGTCTGCTTCAACACCGCGATGACCGGTTATCAGGAAGTGATGAGCGACCCCAGCTATGCCGGGCAGATCATCACCTTCACCTTCCCGCACATCGGCAATGTGGGCGCCAACAACGAGGATATCGAATCCGCCAACCCGCACGCCCTGGGCTGCGTGGTGCGCGAGCCCGTGACGGCGGCCGCCAATTTCCGGTCGCAGCGCCGCTTTGACGACTGGATGAAGGCCTGGGGCCGCATTGGCATTTCCGGCGTTGATACCCGCGCGCTGACCAAGCGCATCCGTGAAGGCGGCGCCCCCAACGGCGTGATCGCTCACAACAAGGCCGGCCAGTTCGACATCAAGAAGCTGTTGAGCCAGGCCAAGGCATGGCCGGGGCTGGAAGGGATGGACCTCGCCAGTGTGATCAGCGCCACGCAGAATTACAGCTGGGACGATGGATTGTGGACGCTGGCTGGCGGCTATGCCGTTCACAGCGGCAACCCGGATGGCCCGCACGTTGTGGCCATTGATTATGGCATGAAGCGCAACATCCTGCGCAACCTCGTCGCCGCCGGTGCGCGCGTCACGGTCGTGCCGGCCACGGCGACCTTTGACGAGATCATGTCGCTGAAGCCGGCGGGCATCTTCCTGTCCAACGGCCCCGGCGATCCGGCGGCCACCGGCGTGCACGCGGTGCCGACCATTCAGAAGATCCTGAACGCCGGGCTGCCATTGTTCGGCATCTGCCTTGGCCACCAATTGCTCGGCCTCGCGGTCGGCGCCAAGACGTTGAAGATGACGCAGGGCCACCGCGGCGCCAACCACCCAGTGAAGCGGCTTTACGATGGCCGCGTCGAGATCACCTCGATGAACCATGGCTTTGCCGTGGATACCGAAACGCTGCCGGCGACGGCGCGGCCCACCCACATCTCGCTGTTCGACGGCACGCTGGCCGGCCTTGAGCTGACTGACCGCCCGGCGTTCAGCGTGCAATATCACCCCGAAGCCAGCCCCGGCCCGCAGGACAGCCAGTATCTGTTCGAGAAGTTTGTCGGCTCTCTCGCCTCGACCCGGAGCCTCTGATGCCCAAACGCACCGACATCAAATCCATCCTGATCATTGGCGCCGGCCCGATCATCATCGGCCAGGCCTGCGAGTTCGATTATTCGGGCACGCAGGCGGTGAAGGCGTTGAAGGCGGAAGGCTATCGCATCATCCTGGTCAACTCCAACCCGGCGACGATCATGACCGATCCAGATCTGGCGGACGCGACCTATGTCGAGCCGATCACGCCCGAAATCGTCGCGCGCATCATCGAGAAGGAGCGGCCCGACGCCGTGCTGCCCACGATGGGCGGCCAGACCGCGCTCAACACCGCGCTGGCGCTGGCCAAGGATGGCACGCTGGAGAAATATAATGTCCAGTTGATCGGGGCTGATGCCGAAGCCATCGACAAGGCCGAGGACCGGCTGAAGTTCCGCGACGCGATGGACAAGATCGGTCTGGAATCGCCGAAGAGCCGCATCGCGCACACGGTTGAGGAAGCGCTGGCCGCGCTGGAATTCGTTGGTCTGCCGTCGATCATCCGCCCCAGCTTCACCATGGGCGGCACCGGCGGCGGCATTGCCTATAACCGCGAGGAATTCATCCACATCGTCACCGGCGGCCTCGATGCCAGCCCGACCACCGAAGTGCTGGTGGAAGAAAGCGTGCTGGGCTGGAAGGAGTATGAGATGGAGGTGGTCCGCGACAAGGCGGACAATGCCATCATCGTCTGCTCCATCGAGAATATCGATCCGATGGGCGTCCACACCGGGGATTCGATCACCATCGCCCCGGCGCTGACGCTGACCGACAAGGAATATCAGATCATGCGCAACGCCAGCATCGCTGTGCTGCGCGAGATCGGCGTCGAAACCGGCGGTTCCAATGTGCAATATGCGGTGAACCCCAAGGATGGCCGCCTGGTCGTCATCGAGATGAACCCGCGCGTGTCGCGGTCGTCGGCGCTGGCGTCGAAGGCCACCGGCTTCCCGATCGCCAAGGTCGCGGCGCTGCTGGCGGTTGGCTACACGCTCGATGAGGTCATGAACGATATCACTGGCGCCACCCCGGCGTCGTTCGAGCCGACCATCGACTATATCGTTACCAAGATCCCGCGTTTTGCCTTTGAAAAGTTCAAGGGCGCGCAGAATCTGCTCGGCACCGCGATGAAGTCGGTGGGTGAGGTGATGGCCATCGGCCGCAACTGGCAGGAAAGCGTGCAGAAAGCGCTGCGCGGCCTGGAAACCGGGCTGACCGGTTTTGACGAGGTTGAGCATCTGGCTGGCGCCACCATCGAAGAAATCGAAGCCGCGCTCAGCCGCCCGACGCCTGATCGCCTGCTGGTGGCGGCGGACGCGCTGCGCGCTGGCATGAGCGTTGATCGCATCCACCAGATCGCCAAGTTCGACCCCTGGTTCCTGCGCCAGATGCAGGAACTGGTGCAGGAAGAGGCCAGGGTGAAGGCGAACGGCCTGCCCACGTCTGCAGCTGACTTCCGCCACTTGAAATCGCTGGGCTTCTCCGACGCGCGGCTGGCCAAACTAGCCGGCACGAGCGAAGCCGAGGTGTCCCGTGCCCGCCGTGCGCTGAACGTGCGCCCGGTGTTCAAGCGCATCGATACCTGCGCCGGCGAATTCGCGGCGAAAACGCCGTACATGTACTCCAGCTACGAAGCCCCCAGCTTTGGCGAGCCGGACTGCGAGAGCAATCCGACCGCGGCGCGCAAGATTGTCATCCTTGGCGGCGGCCCGAACCGTATCGGCCAGGGCATCGAATTTGATTATTGCTGCTGCCACGCCTGCTTCGCGCTCGATGACGCGGGCTATGAAACCATCATGGTCAACTGCAACCCCGAAACCGTCTCGACGGATTATGACACGTCGGACCGGCTCTATTTCGAACCGCTGACCGCCGAGGACGTGCTGGAAATCCTCCACACCGAAATGCAGAACGGCGAACTGGTTGGCGTGATCGTGCAGCTGGGCGGCCAGACCCCGCTGAAGCTGGCGCAGGCGCTGCAGGATGCCGGCATTCCGATCCTGGGCACCAGCCCGGACAGCATCGATCTGGCCGAAGATCGTGAGCGGTTTGCGGCGCTGATCACCGAACTCGGTCTGAAACAGCCGGACAACGGCATCGCGCGTTCGGCAGAAGAAGCCGTGCGCGTGGCGGAGACCATCGGTTATCCGGTGCTCATGCGCCCGTCTTATGTGCTGGGCGGCCGCGCCATGGAAATCGTCGACACTCTGGCGCAGCTGGAGACGTATATTCGCGAAGCCGTGGTGGTTTCGGGCAGCTCGCCAGTGCTGATCGATCGTTATCTGCGCGACGCCATCGAGGTTGACGTAGACGCGGTCGCCGATGGCGACACGGTGTTCGTGGCCGGTGTGCTGCAGCATATCGAGGAGGCCGGCGTGCACAGCGGGGACTCAGCCTGCTCGCTGCCGCCCTACAGCCTGCCCGCCGACATCATCGCCGAGATCGAGCGCCAGACCGACGTGCTGGCCCGCGCCTTGAAGGTGAAGGGCCTGATGAACGTGCAGTTCGCCGTCAAGGATGGCGACGTTTACCTGATCGAGGTCAACCCGCGCGCCAGCCGCACCGTGCCGTTCACCGCCAAGGCGACAGGCATCCCGGTGGCCAAGATCGCCGCGCGGGTGATGGCGGGGGAAAAGCTGGCCAGCTTCGATCTGTCACCACGCAATGTCGGCAATCATATCGCCGTGAAGGAAGCCGTGTTCCCGTTCGCGCGCTTCCCCGGTGTTGATCCGGTGCTGGGCCCCGAAATGAAGTCCACCGGCGAAGTGATGGGCATCGATGCCGATTTCGCCACGGCCTTTGCCAAGAGCCAGCTGGCGGCGTCCACCGTGCTGCCGCAGACGGGCCGCGTGTTCATTTCCGTGAAGGACAGCGATAAGCCGCAGATCATCGAGGCCGCGCGCGATCTGGTGTCGCTTGGTTTCGAACTGGTCGCCACTTCGGGCACCGAACTTGTGCTGAAGGCTGCCGGAATTCCGGTGACGGCGGTGAACAAGGTCGCCGAAGGCCGGCCGCACATCGTTGACCGGATCAAGGATGGTGAGATCGCCCTGATTTTCAACACCACCGAAGGGCTGCAGTCGCTGAAGGACAGCCAGTCGATCCGCGCTTCGGCGCTTTATGGCCGGGTTCCTTATTATACCACGGCACCCGCCAGCCGGGCGGCGGTGGCAGCAATTGCTGCATTGCGGCGACACCGGCTTGAAGTTCGGCCACTTCAATCCTATCATCAGCAGCCCTGATCGGCGGCAGAATATCCGCCCGCTGCCCCTGGCGACGCCGAAATGCGCCGGCAGGGGC
>JAIXQM010000028.1 GCA_027485735.1 Sphingomonadales bacterium
GTGCGCCAGGGCGGCCCGCGCGATGGCACGGCCCGGCTGGCACCGGGGCAGATCATCCCGTTCGATGCCGAGGAAGACCCGGGCATCGCGCAGGTGCGCGGCCGGATCGTGCGGCGGCGTGGTGTGGCGCGCTATATCGTGCTGACCCGCGCCCAACTCGAAGCCTATGGCTGTTCAAGCCTGCTGATCGACAAAGCGGCGCGGCTTTGGGAACTGGCATGCACGGCACCCGCCGCACCGCCGCCCCCAACGCCGGCGCTGCCATCATCGCCTGTGCCAACAACACCGGTTGCGGAACTGGTGCGCGCAGTATTGCCGCCAACCGCGCCGCTGAAATTGGCGCTGGATGCGCCGCTGCCGGTGGCGATCGACGGGCAGGCGTTCACCCTGCAAATGGGCGATGGCGGCCTTGCCGGCCTGCTGCTCAACAGCAACGCGGCCAACAGGGTGGCCCGCCAGCGCCTGATGACGCTTGCCGGCGATCCGCTTGCGCAAATGGATGATGTTCGGCGCTGGTTGCAGCAACAGGCCGGACCGGGCGCCACCTTGACCAACCTTCCCGTCGGCCTGCTTCCACAGCTGCCCCGCTTGCCCGGCAGCGTTGACCAGAAGGTTGCGCCGGGCATTGTGTTGACGTCGCTTGATGTTGGTCTGGCGCTGGCCGGCCGCAACGGCCGGATCGACGCAACCTGGCTCACGCGGTCGAACCGCAACGGCCCGGAACTGCTGGACGAACAGGCCCGCGACGGCAGCATTGCGCTGGCGGCCCTGCCCGTTCCCCGGTTGCGGTTGCAACTGGCCACGCTGCCCCCGGCCGGCACGGGCGGCGTGCTGGCCTTGCCGATTGCCGATCGCTCGCACGACCAGTCGGTGATGGGGGTGGCGACGCTGCCCGGGTTCAACCCGCTGTTTGTTGGGCTGGACCTGGGAACCGAACAGGCCGAACCGATCGTGTCGATGGCGTTGGGCCAAGATCTGATGCGCCTGCATGGCGGTGTGTATGATGGCCCGGCCTGGCGCCGGCGGATGGCCGATCATCGCCAGCGCACATTGCGGCGCCTGCAACTGGCAACGCCGCTGGTGATCGGGCCCCTGCGCTTTGATGCTGTACTGGTGGAAATCGTGCCGCTGCTGCCCGACTATCTGCGCACGATCAGCGGCCGGAGAGACCCGGGCGGCTGGCCTGCGAACAGGCCGTGGCCCGATTTCAAGGGCATCGCCGGCCTGGAACGTGAACTGCGCCTTACGCGGACGCAGTTGCGCGCCGCCGGCTGCCATGCCCTCACAGTGGACAAGCCGGCACGATCCTGGGTGCTGGACTGTTCCGGGCCAATGGGCACCACCGGCACGATCTTTCCGCAGCAATTTCATCAGATTTCTCAATAATCATCAGTAATGGCATGTGCGTGCCATTGTATGAAATCGCCATAAATGACGAACACATCGCAGACTCTCTTGCGACTTCTCAATAACAGGCATAGCATTCTCAAGTGCCAGGTCGGACAACCTGCGACGTGAGTCTCATGGATTCAGTCGCTTGTGGGAGGTTACCGACATGCCGACTGTAAAATATTCCCTGACGTTTGCTGGCGCTGCTCCGAACGAGGCTGTGCCCACGCTCGCCATCTATGCGTTGCCCGATGGCAAACCGCCGCAGAAGATCGCCACTGCCGATGGTGGCAGCATCAGTCTCGATCCGGCCAAGGTGAAAGGCATGACGCTGGGCATCGGCCCGGACGCCGAACCCGCAACGCTGGACACCGCCAGCCTGATCCGGGTGCGCGCCGATCAGGTGCTCGATCAGTGGGCGCGGGCCGGGATCATCATTCCGCGCGAACGCTGGTGGCAATTGCTCACCGAAACCATCTGCGTTTCGGGTGATGTGAAGAAATGCCGGCCCTGGTTTCTGGCACCGCCCTATATCAAGGCGCGGCCGCTGCCGGCCAAGCTTGGCGTGCAATTGCGGCCCGAAGTGGCGAGCGGTTTCGATCTTTCGGCCGCCTCCATCATGCTTCCGCAGCGCTGCCTGCCATTGTGCGACGGCGTGGTGGAAATCCACGAGCGCGTGTGCTGCTGCCCCACCATCGATTGGCGCGATCTGATCGACCGGCTGCGCGATCTGCTGGATGATCTGCCCATATTGGTGCGCTGGCCCGATCCGCCGATCCCCGATCCCGGTCCCCGGATCCCTGGCGGCATCTTCGGCGGCATCGGCCCCGGTCCGAGACCGTTGCCGCGCCCGCCAATCGGCACCATCCCATCCGTGGCTGATCTGCGTCGCATCGCGCCGCGCATCACACCGCGCCCGGCACCCAGCCTGCCGCCCGCGCCAGACCTCACCCGCACCATCCCCTCGGAGCGCATTTACGAGGATTACCAGGCGCTGCTGAAAATCCGCCCCACCGACGTGGCGACCTTTGTGGACAAGCGCCCCTATCTTTCGGCCTATCTGTGCCGCTGCACCAGCCGCAAGGTGGGCGAAGTGCCGATCCAGCCCAATGGCGATTTCGATTTCTGCTACCGCCGCCCGCGCCGACTGCACACTGCGCGCGAACGCTGCCACACCGTGTTTGCCTATCGGGTGAAGCAGAAGATCGGCCCGTTCTGGATCACCGTTTATGATGGCGTTGCCGGCCAGGATTATTTCGGCGCCGGCGAGGAAGCCCATCTGCGCACCTCGCACCCGCTGGCGCGGCCGTGTGGCGATGGCCCCACCCCGCCCGATGAAGGCGATGGCACCGCGTTCGTGATGCTGGAACATGTTGGCGGCTCGCATCACTTCAACTTCCCGGCGCAGACCGGCCTGTCCAACATGGCCAATCTGGGGGCAGACAGCGGCCTGATCGATTTCGGCACCGCAACCGATTGCCCGTGGGCCACCACGCTGGGGCTGCGGCTGTGGTCGCCGAAACAGCTGGATGGCATCGTCGTGTATTACCGCTTCAAGGCGGTGCCGGTGAACGCGAACGGCGATCCGGTCGGCACGCCGGTCACTCTCACCGGGCCGATCAGCTGGCAGCGGTTTGTTTTGGTGGGCGGCGAAACCGTCACCCAGCCGGAAAGCCTGGCCGCTGAACCCGCCACGGTGGGCGGTGAAATCGGCCTCTACCGCATGCCCTACTGGACAAATGGCAACGCTTGGCTTTCGGGCCAGTATCACCAGCTGTGGGACACCAAGTCTTCGCAGTTCCCGGACGGCAAATATCTGCTGATCCTGGAACTGTTCGGCCCCGGCGGCGCCCGCATCAAGCCGGCGAGCGCACCGGCTGGCGATCCCGGCACCGCCAGGCCCTTCCAGCTGCGCCGCTGGACCGCGCCCACCGTCACCGCCAACGTGCCCTTCGCCGATTGCGGGCATGTGTTCTGGGTGAACAACAAGCCGGTGGACGGCGACATTGTTGATCTGCGCAAGGATCACATCGCCAGCATCGACGAATGCCAGTTCATGTCTGGTCCTGGCACCACCAAGGTGTCGGTGGGCTTCCGTGCCTTCCATGCCAATGGCGTCACCACCGGCGGCGGGCCGGGAGACACCAACAGCTTCATGGCCGGCTATGCGCTCACCTGGCAACGCGGCCTGAACGGGCCAAGCGGCACCATCGAAACGGGGAGCGCCGATCAGGGCGAAGCCGGCGCGGAGGAATCAAACGCGCTGGCGTTCGCCGATCTGCTCGGCACCCACAAACGCTGCACCTTCTCGGTGCATCTGCACGTGGACGCCAAGCACACAAATGGCGGTGCCTTCATCGACGCCTATGACTATCACGAGACGGCCAGTTTTGCGCTGGAGATCAGCTGACCAGCGCGCGGCGAGGGCGGAGCCGGGTGGACGGGTTTCGGCCCGATCACCCGGCTTTGCCGTTGCCGACTTCAGCCTGGCGGCTGCCTATGCCCGCTTCACGAACGGGAAGGTCTGCCGCTCCACGATTTCGCTCACGGCGCGGTGGGCTTCCTCGAACGCCGCATCGGTGTGCGGACTGGCGGCGGCGTCGGCATTGGCGATGGCGACCAGGCCATAGGGCTGGCGTCCGATCACGCAGGGGCGGGTGGGACTTTGGGCATAGACCCATTCCACCGGATCGGTGAGGCTGTTGTAGGTATAGCTATAGCCGTGCGGCCAGCGGTTTACGGTGATGGCAGCGATATCACGCGCCGGATCAAAGCCGCCGGGGCCGAGCAGGCGCAACAACTGCTGGCGGGTTTCACGCTCGAATGTTTCGAAACTGGTGGCAAGCAGGCGGGCGCGGCCCACCTTGTGCTGATCGCGGCGCGGCAGGCCAGGTTCGGCCGGAAATTGCGTCAGATGCAGCGCGATCGGTTCGTCCGGGCTTTGCGCATGGGTCACGCCGCCCAGGCTGGCCGCTTCGGTGAGCGCCACCGTGTCGTGGAACATGGTCGGGCAATAGAAGTTGGACACACCCAGCCGCTGGAACGCTCGCCAGTTGCGCAGCACGACATTGGTATAGACCAGCGGCCCCTTGGTGCCATAGCGCAGCGCCTCTTTCTGGGCGGCGGGCAGCTCCGGCATGATGTGCGGAATCACCTCGTTCCAGCAGGCGAGCAGCACCGCCTTGGCGCGCACCAATTGCAGCTTGTCGTCCTTCCCATAGCGCACTGTCGCGCTGCTGGCACTCGCTGCGTCGCCATCGTGGCTGACGTTGAGAACGAGGCTGGACAGCCGGATGCGCACCGGGTTGGCCGACCTGTCGAGCGCAGCATAATCGATTCGGGCCGTTGCCATCTCTTCCTGCGTGCGCGCCGGCGTCGCCCCAGGCACCAGTGCCGCCACCAGCAGCCGGGCCAGTGTGGCATTGCCATCGGGGAAATGGATGGATTCCTTGCCTTCGCGCTGGCGGCCATGGTGGCCGCCGTGAAGATCGGCAAACAACCCGTCCGGCACCTCGCCCAGGCCCAGCCCGGAAAAGCCGGGATAGCCCTGCACCCAGCCGAACAGCGCCGGCGTGGCATCGGCGCCGACACAGAAGCTGGCGCGGCCCATGGTCATGAAGAACCACATCGCTTGGGCATCGAGGCCGACCGTCTTGGTGTAATAATCCTGCAGCGAGGTGCGGGCGAGGAAGGCCTTCTTTGCCGTCACATCCATGCCGGCCAGATAATCTGGCTGATCGGCACTGAGCAGCCGCGCCATGTCGGCACGGGCCTTGGGTGAAAGCGGCGTGCGGGCGAGGAAATCGGCACTGAACCGCGGCCCGCGCATGCCGCGCTGGGCTGGCTCTGCCACCACCAGTTGATCCTTGCCCCAGGACTCGCGTTCAAAGAAATAGCCGCGCCGCAGCCCTAGCCCGGCATAGAGCCGGCTGTTGTCCACGTTGGTCCGCTTGTAGCGCTCCAGATCGATGCCGAGATCATCGAGGATGGAGCGGGCCCACTTGTTGTAGCGTTCCGGCGATTCGATGTTGAGCGTGCCGCCGTTGATGACGATGGATTTGCCGTCCACCACATATTCGTTGCGCTTGGCGTGGCCGCCGAAATCATCGTGATTATCAAGGATCAGGATGCGGGCCTGAGGGCCCACCGCCTTGCGATAGAAATGCGCCGCCGCCAGCCCGCTGAGCCCGCCGCCGACGATCACCAGATCATAGGTCTCACCCGTATCCTGCGCGTCGCCGGGTTTCTGGCCATCGCGCAATGCGTGCGCCATCTCGAACGAGCCGGGATGGCTGCCGCGCATCCCGGTGCGGGACGGGGGGTAAGTCTCATCTTGCGGGATCAGGCCCCCGGCGCGCGCTGCGCCCAGTGCCGGCACCCCGGCCCCGAGCGCGCCGACCGCCACAGCGACTCCGTTCACGAAATCGCGGCGGCTGATGCGGGCGTTCATGCCCAGTGCGTCATCATCCAGCATCGGCCAGCCCCGCCGTTTTGCATCCACTGTCGTTATTTCCGCCGCACCCACTTCAGATCATATTCGGTGGTCCAGGTCGTGCCGCCATCTTCGGTGCCTACCGAAAGTTCGCGGATGGTGCCATCCGGGTTGGCAAACAGCGTCCAGTGGCGCAGCCGCACCTTGCCGTTCGGCAGCGGCCGTTCGGTGACATAGCGCATCTCGCCGGGCTTGATCAGGCTGCCGCGGAAACTGGTGGTCGCCCCGGTATCCGTCGCCCAGTAATAGCCCCAGTTCTTCAGCAGCGGCGAATAGTTGAACAGGCCGACGCCGTTGCCGCCCCGGGCCGCGTCGAGCACCGTCCAGCGTTCCTCGATCACGCAATCGTTCAGGATCAGCTTCATGGAGACTTCGGCGGTCTTCTTGTCGCCGGCGAACACATCCCATTCGCCCACGGTGAAATCCTGTTGGCGAAACAGGCTGTCGGCCCGGCAGGTTTCTGTGGGTTTGACTGCCGGCGGCGCTGCCGGGGTCTGGGCGGCGACCGGCGCGGCGGCAGCCAGCATGACGGCGATCAACGGGATGGTCTGGCGCATCGGCCCCTCCTTGCACTGCGATAGCGGGATGCTAGCCTGTGTGCAGGGCCTTGTCTCGCTCGTCGGATGACGGAGGGGCAGAGCCGGCAGGGGGAACCAGGTGATGAGCGATTGGTCTGATCAGGCATTGGGGCTGAACCGGCCGATTGCGCGGCGGGATTTCATCAGCGGCGTGGCGGTTGGTGTCGCGGCGTCTGGCCTGTCCTTGCCGGCATCGGCGGCCGAAGCGCCCGACTATCCCCCGTTGAAAACCGGCCTGCGCGGGCAATATCCCGGCAGTTTCGAAACCGCGCACATGGCCCGCGATGGCAGCTTTGGCGGTGCGGTTCCGGCGGATGACAGCGGCGAACATTATGATCTGGTGATCGTGGGCGGCGGCATTTCCGGCCTGTCGGCGGCGTTTTTCTACCGGCAGGCACTGGGCGATGATCGCAAGATCCTGATCCTTGATAATCACGACGATTTCGGCGGCCACGCCAAGCGCAACGAGTTCCACCACGGCGGCCGCACCATCCTTGCCTATGGCGGCACGATGAGCATTGAATCGCCCTTCCCCTACAGCTTCACCTCCAAGAAGATGCTGGCCGATCTGGGCGTCGATCTCACCAGCTATGAACGGTTCGAGACCAAGGCCTATGCCGGGCTGGGCAACGCCACTTTCTTTGACCGGCAGCATTTCCTGAGCGACCGTCTGGTCACCGGCACGGGCAAGAAGCCGTGGGCGCAATTCTTCGCCGAAGCGCCGCTGTCGCCCGCCGTCCGCGCCGACCTGACGCGCCTGCACTCGCAAGTGCAGGATTATCTGCCCGGCCTCGACGCGCAAGCCAAGGCGGCGGCGCTGAAGGCCATGAGCTATCAGGATTATCTGCTGAAACATGCCGGGATGCTGCCCGAAAGCCTGCCCTTCTTCACCGGCCAGGGCTATCGCAACAACAAGCGGGTGGACACGCTGCCGGCCTGGGAAGCCGCCTTGAGCAAGCGCGCGCCGGGCTTTGCCGGCATGACCCTGCCCGGCCAGATTCATGCCGAAGCCCAGCATTTTCACTGGCCCGATGGCAATGCATCGGTGGCGCGGCTGCTGGTATCGGCGCTGGTGCCGGGCGTGTTCCCGGGCAAGCTTGATCAGGAAAGCGTGGTGCTGGCGCCGGCCAATTATGCCGCGCTCGACAATGCGAAGAATCCCACTCGCATTCGCCTCAACAGCATGGTGATCCGCGCCGAACATCTGGGGCCGGTGACGCGCAGCACCGAAAAGGCGGCGCGCGTGGTGTATGTGAAGGATGGCCGGCGTGTGTCGGTCACGGCGGCCAATGTGATTCTGGCCTGCTTCAACAACATCATCCCCTTCATCGTGCCCAGCCTGCCGCAGGCGCAAAAGGCGGCGCTGCTCTATCCGTCGAAAGTGCCGATGCAATATACCAACGTGCTGCTGCGCGACTGGAAGGCGTGGGCGAAGCTGGGCATCAAGGCCATCCATGCGCCGAACGGCTATCACACCACCACCGCGCTCGACACGCCGATGGCGATTGGCGGTTATCGCAGCGCGCAGACGCCGGATGAACCGGTCGTGCTGCACATGGTGCGCAATCCCAACAGCCCCGGCCTGCCCCGCAAGGAACAGAATCGCATCGGCCGTGCCGACATGCTGGCCACCGATTACACCACCATCGAACGCGAGATCCGTGAGCAACTTCAGCGCATGCTGGGCAGCGCCGGTTTCGAGGCGGCGCGCGACATTGCCGGCATCACCGTCAACCGCTGGCCGCATGGGTACAGCTATACCTATGACACGCTGGGCGATCCGGATGTGCCCGATGAGCAGCGCCCGCACATATTGGGCCGGCAGAGCTTTGGCCGCATGGCCATCGCCAATGCCGATGCGTCGGCTTCGGCCTTCACCAACACCGCCATAGACATGAGCGAACGGGCCGTGCAGGAATGCCTGATCAGCCGCGGGCTTATCTAGCAAAAATCGCTGGCTCTCGCCGCTGGACTTCGCCGGCCACCCCATGTCAGACTATTGAAAACAAGGCGGCCACTCCATGGCGGCCACGGGGTTGGCAGCGGAATACACGGCATATGGCCACGATCACCATCTGGCATAACCCAAAGTGCGGCACGTCGCGCAATGCGTTGGCGTTGCTGCAGGAACAGGGCCATGATGTGCGCGTGATCGAATATCTGAAAACCCCGCCCGATGCCGTAACGCTGGCTGGCGTGGCCGCGGCCGTGGGCGGCGCCAAGGCCCTGCTGCGCACGCGCGGCACCGATGCGGAAGAACGCGGCCTGCCGCAAGCGGACGACGCCACCATCCTGGCCGCCATGCTGGCCGATCCCATCCTGATCAACCGCCCGGTGGTGATCGGGCCCGGTGGCACTATGCTCGCCCGCCCGGCCGAACGCGTGCTGGACGCGGCATGAGCATCCGTCCTGCCCGCATGGAAGATGCCCCGACCCTGGCCGCCATCTATGCGCCTGCCGTGCTGAACGGCACCGCCAGTTTCGAGATCGAACCGCCATCGGCGGCCGAAATGGCGCAGCGGCTGATGAAGGTGAAATCGCACGGCTGGCCGTGGCTTGTGCATGTGACGATGGGCAAGGTGGATGGCTATGCCTATGTCACCCAGTTCCGCGATCGCCCGGCCTATCGCTATTGCGGCGAAACCAGCGTCTATGTGGCGCCCGATGCCCAGCGCACCGGCATCGGCCAGGCGCTACTGATGGCGGTGAGCAGCGCGGCGCGCACGGCCGGTTTCCGACAGCTGATCGCGGTGATCGGCGATTCCGGCAACAATGCCTCCATCAACCTGCATGCAGCCTGCGGCTTTGAACGCGCCGGCCTGCTGAAGCAGATTGGCGAGAAATTCGGCAAACCGCTCGACATCGTGATGATGCAGCGCAGCCTGATCAGCTGATCAGGCCATCACCCACTTTGGCCCCCGAAGCGCGCGCTGACGCTGGCGCAGCTGGCCTCCCACCGCCATGAAGCCCAGCCCCAGCATCAACCAGGTTGCCGGTTCGGGCACGTTGCTCACCGCCACCGGCGGGTTGCCGAACCCGGTGGCAAACAGGCTGCTGATCTGGCTGCCAACGCTGTCTGCCCAGACCGGCGTGAAACTGGACCAGGTGGGTGTTGCCAGCGCGAAGCCGGGCTGGCCGGCGAGGCCGCGCACATCAAACGACTGGTTGTTGGCCACGATGTTGCGCAAGCCTTCGGTCAGGCGCACCGTGGGCGCGCCCCAGCGCGCTTCCGGCAGGTTCGACAGCACGTTGTCGATGAAGATGCTGTCGTTGCAGCGGGTGCAGCTCACGCCATGGGTGAAGGTGACAGCCGCATAGTTGCCGGCAAAGATCAGCCGTTCACCGCTGCCGGTGCGGGGATCGAACGACACGAATGCCTGCATATTGCCGATGGCGCTGTTGTTCAGAATGGCGATATCGGATTGCAGCGGCCGGCCATTCAGGCTCCACAGCTGGATGCAATCGGGGTGCGAACCAACGCCCGGCGTGAAGGCCGAACAGCTGTTCGATGAAACGATCACGCGCTGGCTGTCCACCACGTTGATGCCATCGGCAAAGCTGCCGGTGATGCTGTTGCGCGTCACCAGCACGCCGGTGGAACTGCGCACGCCCATGCCGGTGCCATGGCCGGTGAACTGCGAATCCCGAACCGTCACCTGGTGGGATTGCACCACCAGCAGGCCGGAACCACGATTGTCGCGGTTGCCCAGAAACAGGCCCTGCGCCAGGCTGATGTTGCTGCTGAACTGCACCTGCACCGTGTGCCAGGCCCGGATATCAAGATCGGCGCGGCCATAGGTGCCACCGGAGAAGGCCAGATTGTGCACGTTGTTCAGCACCAGCCCGCTCTGGAACACGGCGTCGCGGGCATCCACCTGCACATTGCCGAAATCACGATTGCGCAGCACCAGCGGGTTGGCGAATGTGCCGGTGATGTGCAGCGTGTCGCCCGGCCGCACGCTGGCCAGCACGGCCGTCTGGTTGCTGGTTGGGGTCAGGGTGATCACCTGTTGCGCACTGGCGGCATTGGCCAGGGCCATCACGGCCAGGCCGGCCATCATCGTCGGGCGCAATCGGATCGGCGTCATTCCTGTGTCTCCCGTGCTGTCCGCCGGGAGGCCCATGATCGGTCGCCCGGCTGGCAGCGGTTCCGCCGTGCTGGCGGAAACCCTGTCCAAGGCCGGTAACGGCTGCACTGGGGTGGAGCTTGCGTGCGGCAATCGCGCTGCATCCATTTCGGATGTTTTGACCTGCGGGCTTGCCGGCCAGGCGCGAAGCCGCCATGGGGCGGGCATGGCGATGCAGCATTTGTTCCCCACCCCGCTCTGGCAGGGCCGGCTTGATGATGCCGCGCTGCTGGCCGATCTGGCCCACAGTTGCCGGATGCTGGCCGAGGACGACAGCGCCGGCCGCCGCTGGAGTCGCGACCACCGCTATCGCGGCTACACCAGCTATGCCTCGCTCAACGATCTGCCGGCGCGCGATCCGGCCTTTGGCGATCTGACGCGCTGGCTGGTGAAACAGGCCAGTGGCTTTGCGGCGGCCGCCCATCTCGATCTTGCGGGGCGCAAACCAAAGCTCGACAGCCTTTGGGTCAATATCCTCAAACCCGGCGGCGGCCACAGCGGCCACATTCACCCGCACAGCATCATTTCCGGCACACTCTATGTGGAGGTGCCCGCCGGCGCCGGCAGCATCCGTTTCGAGGATCCGCGGCTGCCCATGCTGATGCACAGCCCCCCGCGCAGCGCCGATGCGCCGGCCGAGAGCCGCAATTTCGTCCACGTCGAACCAGCGGCGGGCGATCTGCTGCTGTGGGAAAGCTGGCTGCGCCACGAGGTGATGCCCAGCGCCGCCAAGGCGGAACGCATCTCGATCAGCTTCAATTTCGCCTGATTCTCCAAGAATCAAGCGGCCCGTCGCTCCTGGGTGGGGGTGGAGCGACGGGCCGGGCGGGCCCTCCCCGCCAAGTGGGCCAGCCCCGGGGGGAGGCGGCCCAAGCCTTGGTCACTATCAGAACTTGAACCCGATTTCACCGTCAATAATGCGGCGTTGACCGGGCGAAATGAACCATCTACCGAGCGAAAGCGTCGAAATCCCCACGTTCAGCCGGAATTTGACGATCAGATTGCTGGCAAGCACCGAAACCAGCCTGATCGCGATCAGGCTGCCCCTGATGCCGGTTTCAATGGTCGAGCTGCAGGCGCCGAAGGTGAAACCAGGTGCCCGCAGACATGGACCCATCACCAAATTTCCTGTCTGGAATGGCCGCAGCCCCGTGTATAAGTGCGCATGGCCGACACCACGCCCAGCCCTGCAGCAACCGCTACCAAAGCGGTTTCAATCGTGGAGGTCTCGCCACGCGATGGCCTGCAGAATGAAGCCGGCTTCATCGAAACGGCGGACAAGCTGGCGTTGATCACCCAGTTGATCGGCATGGGCGCACGCCGGATCGAGGTGGCAAGCTTCGTCAACCCGCGCCGTGTGCCGCAGATGGCCGATGCCGAAGCGGTGGTGGCCGGCCTGCCGCCAGCGCCCGGCGTACGCTTCATCGGCCTGTGCCTGAACGAGCGGGGCGTTGCCCGCGCCATCGCCACGTTGGACAGCGCCCGCCCGCTGGACGAAGCCGGCTGCGTGCTGGTGGCGAGCGACAGTTTCGGCATCATCAACCAGGGGCAAAGCGTGACCGACGGCATTACTGCCAACCGCGCGATGCTGAAACAGGCCCGCGATGCCGACCTGTTTGCACAGGTGACGATCAGCGCGGCCTTTGGCTGCCCTTATGAAGGCCCGGTGCCGGCGGAACGCATTGTTGAACTGGCCAGCCGCATGGCCGATGCCGGCGCTCAGGAAATCGCGCTCGCCGATACCATCGGAGTAGCCGTTCCCGATCAGGTGCGTGCCCTGACAACACAGGTCATCGCGGCCATCGCCCCTGTTCCCATCCGCCTGCACCTGCACGACACGCGCGGTCTGGCTCCGGCGAATGCCTGGGCTGGCTATGAAGCCGGCTGCCGCACCTTTGATTCGGCCCTAGGAGGGCTGGGCGGCTGCCCGTTTGCGCCTGGTGCGGCTGGCAATGTCGGCACCGAAGAACTGCTTTATCTGTTCGGCCGGTCGGGCATTGCCACCGGCTATGATCTGGAAACCGCATTGGCGGCCAATCGCTGGTTTGCCGGCGTGATGGGCCGGCCCCTGCCCAGCCGGACGGGCAAGGCCGGCGATTTCGTAGCGCGCCCCCTTCCCACTGGCGCAAAGCCGTGAACGACTGGCGCGGCGCTGATGCAGACGCCATGCTGGCCCCATCGCCAGCATCGGCGGTTGCGGCACCAAATTGATCAAACCGGAGGCATGATGCGCCCAAAAACAGCTTTCCTATTCGGCCTGTGGCTGGCTGCAACGCTGGCTGGCTCTGCCCAGGCCGCCGTCATCAAATCGGCGTCCGATGGCTTTGTCTCGGAAAGTTCAGCTGTGATCGGTGTGCGGCCCGCGCGGGTATGGCGGGCGCTGACCGAGTGGTCGAAATGGTGGGACAAGGCCCACAGCTACAGCGGCAAGTCTGGCGCCATCCAGCTTGATCCGCGCGGCGGCGGCCTGCTGCTGGAGCGCTGGGACAAGAACAGCGTGCAACATGCTGTTGTGCTGACGGCCGTGGCACCGTCGTCGTTGCGCCTGTCGGGCGGCTTTGGCCCGCTGCAGTCGCTGCCAGTGAATGCCATCCTGGAATTCACCTTGCGCGGCGAAGGCACCGGCACGCGATTGACCATGACCTATCGTGTCGCCGGCACGGCCGCCAGCAATCTGGATACGCTGGCCGTGCCTGTGGACAGCGTGATGAACGAGGGGTTCAGCCGGCTGCTGAACTACGCCGCGACTGGCAAACCGTGACATGATGCTCCACGCAGCGCGAGGGTGACAGGCTGGTGAATGCGCGTCGCACTCACCGCCGAATGAGGACCGGAAATGCCAGTGGAGAATAAGGGCCCCCTTGCCGGCATCACGGTCGTGGAAATGGGCCAGCTCATCGCCGGGCCGTTCTGCGGGCAGTTGCTGGGCGACATGGGTGCCGATGTGATCAAGCTGGAGCCGCCTGGTGAGATCGGCAAGGGCGGCGGCGACCCGATGCGCGGCTGGGGCGGCGGCGAACAGCCGATGTGGTGGGAAGTGATCGCCCGCAACAAGCGCGCGGTGTCGTGCAACCTGCGCGATGCTGAAGGCCAGGCGCTGGCGCGTCGGCTGATCGCCAGGGCCGACATATTGATCGAGAATTTCCGTCCCGGCACGCTGGAAAAATGGGGCCTGTCGCCAGACGTGCTGATAGCCGGAAACCCCGGCCTGATCATCGTGCGCGTGTCCGGCTATGGCCAGTCCGGGCCCTATTCGTCCCGCGCTGGATTTGGCGGCATTGGCGAGGCGATGGGCGGCTGGCGGGCCATCGTCGGCGATCCCGATCGGCCGCCCAGCCGCATGGGGGTTTCGATCGGCGACACGCTGGCCGCCACTTATGGCGCCATGGGGGCGCTGGCGGCGCTGAACCATCGCCACGCCACCGGCAAGGGTCAGATTGTCGATTCCGCCCTGTATGAAGCCGTACTGCAGGTGATGGAATCGCTTGTTCCAGACTATGTCGCGTCGGGCCATGTGCGCGAACGCTCCGGCTCCGTGCTGCCCGGCATTGCGCCATCCAACGTCTATCCCTGCAAGGATGGCGACTATCTGATCGGCGCCAATCAGGACACGGTGTTCGGTCGGCTTTGCGACGCGATGGGCCGGCCCGAGCTGGCCAAGGATCCGCGCTATGTGAACCATGTCGCGCGCGGAAAGCACCAGGAAGAACTGGACGCCCTGATCGGCGACTGGACAAAAACACTGACCATCGCAGAGCTGGAAGACAAGATGGTGGCAGCCGGCGTACCGGCCGGTCGCCTCTATCGCCCGCAGGACATGCTGGACGATCCGCATTTCCAGGCCCGCGACGCCATCATCGCGGTTCCCCACCCGCGCTGGGGGGAGGTGAAGATGCAGAATGTCTTCCCCAAATTGTCGGCCACGCCTGGTAGCGTCCGCCGCCGCGCGCCCGAAACCATCGGGCAGGACAATGCGGACGTGTACGGCGAGATGCTGGGCCTTGACGAAGCGGCGCTGGCCAATCTGCAGGCCCGCGGCATCATCTGACGAACTGCGGCCACAGCGCCGCCAGCATCACCACACCGAGCAGCGCCAGCACGGCCGCTGCTGCCGTACGCACGGCCTTCAGCGGCACACGCGCCAACAGCTTGTCACCCAGCAGCACGGCCGGCACGTTGGCAATCATCATGCCCAGCGTGGTGCCGATAGTGACAGCCAGCACATCGTGGAACCGCGCGCCCAAGGCAATGGTGGCGATCTGGGTCTTGTCGCCGATCTCTACGATGAAAAAGGCGACGGTGGTGGCGAAGAACGCCTGCGCGCCGCTGGCAACGGCCGGCATATCGTCCATCTTGTCGGGCACCAGCGTCCATGCGGCCATGGCGATGAAACCCAGCGCCACCGCCAGCTGAAACCACGGCCCGGCCAGCCAATCAGCCAGCATCGCCCCCGCCCAGGCAGCGAGCGCATGATTGGCAAGGGTCGCCACCAATATGCCGGCAATCACGCTGCCAGGCTTGCGAAAACGCGCCGCCAGCAAGAGAGCGAGCAGCATGGTCTTGTCGCCAATCTCGGCGAGAGCGACCAGCCCGGTAGCGGTGGCGATGATGGCAAGGCTGCTGCTCATCGCTTCGGCATAGGCGTTCGGCGTCGCTTTGCAATCGGTCCCTTGCACCGCCACCGTATCAGGCAGACAATGCACTCATGTCCGTGTTGACCCTTTTGCTGGCCGCTGCCGCCGCCAGCGTGACACCGCCGGCCGCCTCCGTCCCTGGCCAACCGCTGATTGCGCCGGCCATAATCGACAACAATCTCGAAATCCTGGGCGACGCGCTGGAAGCCGAACAACTGAAAAAGCGCATGTTTGTCGATGTGAAGGTGAACGGCATCGGGCCGCACCGCTTCCTCGTCGATTCCGGCGCCGATCGTTCGGTGGTCAGCGATGGACTGGCGGCTCGGCTGAACTTGCCCGCCGGCGAGTCGGTGCGCCTGCAAGGCATGGCCGGCGCCGTCAGTGTCGGCACGGTCGAGGTAGCCATGCTCACCATCGGCAAATCGGAAATTGGCCCGATCAACGCGCCGGCACTGTCAGCCCGGCATCTGGGTGCCGATGGCCTGATCGGCATCGATGCGCTGGCCGACCAACGGCTGTTGCTGGATTTCGACAAGCGCACCATCACGGTGCAGGATTCGCGCACGCCCTTTGCCGCCATTGGCCAGGAAATCGTGGTCACCGCGCGCCGCCGCAAGGGCCAGTTGATCATCACCCAGGCATCGATTGGCAATCGCGCGGTATCCGCAGTGATCGATACCGGCAGTGAAGTCACCCTGGGCAACCGCGCTTTGCGCGAACGGCTTTATGGCACCCGCCGGCCCGAAAAGATGTTCGATATCGAGCTGTTGTCGGTCACCGGGCAGGTGCTGAAGGCCGAAGCCATGGTGCTCAACAACGTGCGGATCGGCGGGCTCATCCTCAACAATGTCGTGGTGGCCTTTGCCGATGCACCGCCCTTCGCGCTGTTCGGCCTGAGCACCCAGCCAGCGATCTTCCTGGGATCGGATCTTCTGTCCAGCTTTCGCCGCGTTGCACTGGATTTCGGCAACCGCAAGGTGCGCTTCACGATGAGGTGAAGCGCACGCTGTGCCGATATCAATCCTGAAACGTGTTGACGGCCAGTCGCTGGAACTGGCTCTGGCAGCCCGCTTCCACAAGCGCCATGCCCAGCGCCTCCACGTCCGTGGGCGCCGCCACTTGTTTCAGATTCAGCGTCACCGGCGTCTTGCCGCCACTGATCTTCAGCGCACCCACCTTGCCAGACACTAAGGCCGGCAGATTGGCCAGCGCCTGGCCGGGGCCGAAGGTGAGCGAGGCCGTCACGCCATCGTCGCGGGTGATGGCATAGGTCTGGGCCGCCGTAGTTTCCGCCCGCCACAGCGTGACGTTGGCCGGATCGATGGCGCACACCGTATCAGACTGGCGGGTATCCAGCGCCCACACGCCGGGCGGGGTGGGTGGACCCTGGTCCTGACCGGCGGAACGGACTGCCCCGATGCGGGCGCGGCGAGCCGGTTTCTGCACCAGCAGATCAGAGAAAGCGACCTGTGCAGCTTCGGCGCTGGCTGCCGTCAGGCTGAAGGTGCCAGGGCCGGAGAAGCTGCGCGTGCCCTTGGCATCGAGCACGACAATCGAATCACCGGTCTTCAGCGTTACCGGCGCATCGGCCAGGCGCTGGCCGGGCTTGAACTGGGCGGCCGACGGACCGGCCGCGCGCACCACCAAAGGGCCGGCCATAACGGTGGTGGCGGCCAGTGCCATAATCAGGGCTGCAATAGGCTTAGTCGAGATCATAAACGCCTCCGGGTCCAACCTGTTCCATTCGCTTTATCAGATACGCAAGTGCGACGTCTTGTGGTGCAGCGGCTGAACGGGCCCTGAGCGCAGCAAGCGCTGTCGGATCGCCACGTTCGAAGGCGGCATAAAGTCCGGCCAGCACCTTGTCGTCCACTGCGGTGCCCGCACCAATGGGTTCATAGACTTCGATCGGCTTCTGGCGGCCGCGCACGCGCACCCGGCCCATCGCCCGGAAATTTTCCAGCCCCATCTGCGAGGCCGCTTCACCGCTCACCAGTGCTGCGGTCTTCAGCGTCTTGTTGGCGCCTTCCAGCCGGGCCGCGACGTTCATCGAATCGCCCAGTGCCGTATATTGAATGCGGCCTTCACCGCCGAAATTGCCCACGACCACATCGCCCCAGTGCATGCCGACGCGCGTGCGGCCCATCGCCGGGCGTTCGGGCGTGGCAACCTTGAAGCGTTCACCGGCCTGGGCCATCTCCACCGCGCAGGCCAGCGCCCGCGCCGCGTCATCGGGCCGGGCCAGCGGTGCGCCCCAGAAGGCGACAACGGCATCGGCGACGAACTTGTCGATCGTGCCGCCATGTTTCAGCACCACGTCGCTCATCGTGTCGAGATACTCGTTCAGCGTCGAGGCCACCACTTCCGGCGGCTGGCTCTGACACATCGACGTGAAACCCTCGATATCGGTGAACAGCGCGAAAATCGGCCGGCGTTCCCCCTGCAGCGCCAGCCGCGCCGGATCGCGCAGGATCTGCTCGGCCACATCACGGGGCAGATATTTGCCGAGCGCGCCCTGCGCAAACTTGCGCTGTTCGGCGCCAACGATGCGGGCCAGTGTGCCGGACGCCATCAGTGCCATCAGCCAGCCAAGGCCCAGCCCCGCGCATGACATGCCGTAGGTGTCAAAGCCCTGCCCTTGCAGGCCGTAGGGCAGCCAGCCCAGCAAACCGATGCCAATCACGGCAAAAGGCACCAGCAGCCGTGCTCCGGAGTCCAGCCCGCCGGTCAGGCTGCCCAGCACCACTGCCAGCAGCGCCAGCCCCCACAGCACCACCGGCGACAGCGGTTGCAACCGCCTGCCATCCAAGGCCTGCGCGATCAGTACGGCGTGCAGTTCCACGCCCGGCGTGGTGGCACCGGAAATCCGGGTAAAGGGCGTGATGAACCGGTCAACCTCGGGCAGATCGGCACCAACCAGCACGATCTTGCCGGCAATGGCATCCTTCAGGGCGGCGGCGGTATCAGGATCACCAAACAGGTCCACCGGTAAGGATGCAAACACCGGCCGATCCGCCAACAGCGGTTTGCGGAACATCGCCGAGCCGCGATAGCGTTCATAGCCAGTCACGCCGGTGATGGCGCCCACCAGCAATTTCGGTGGGCGCTGCGCTGGGTTCGGCCATTGCCGCCAAGTGTTGTCACTGTCCACATCCAGCCGGATATTGGCGGTCCGCACCGGCGCGCTGGCAACGCTGCCAAAGAAGCCGCGCATATGGGCTTCCTGCCACGGCATCACGAATTCGCCGTTCTCGGCATTGCTGGAAAACCCGAAATACGTGGGCGTCTTCATGCCGAGCAGCGCCTGCTTCAGAACCGGGTCTTCCGGTTGCGGCTGATCAATCAGGATATCGACGCCGATGGCGCGCGGGCCCAATTTGTCGAGATTGGTCAGTGCGCGCGCCAGCATGGTGCGATCCAGCGGGGACCGCTTGCCCGTGGCCGCGAGAGTCTCCTCGGTGAACACCACGAGCACGATGCGATCATCCTGATCGATGCGCGGCGCGCTCAGATCCACCCGAACGTCGTACAAGCCGCGCTCTGCCGCCAGGGCAAAGGGCATGTTCCAGCTGTAACGGCCAACCATCAGCGCCAGCACCAGCACCAGGCCGGTGACCAGCAGCCGCATCGGGCCGGCAAGGCCGATGGCACGCTGCAGATTGGCAAGGCCGACCTTCACGAAACGTCAGGGGCCCGGGCGCACGCCAGGCCGGCTGCTGATCAGCGGCTTGGCGGCGTCCCCGATGATGGCGAAGCCCGACCAGTAATAGGGGTGCGAGGTCTCGGCGATATCCATCATCTTCACCTGGCTGCGGCGCAGGGCTTCTCCCACGCTGACCTCGCCGGCATCGGCGAAGAGCCCGGTGATCAGTGTTTTCGTCGCATCGAAACTGTCCGGCACCGGCCAATGGCTGGCGATCACGGCCCGTGCGCCGGCACCCACAAAGGCCCGCACCAGGCCATCGAGAGCGAAATTGCCGCCGGTGGTGATGCCAGCTTCACGCGTGGCCGAAGCCGTGGCAGCGCCGGCGGTATCGCAAGCGGAAAGGATGATGGTATCGGCATCCAGGCTGAGATCGAAGATGTCGCGGAAACTCAGCAGGCCATCAGTCAGCGGTCCGCCAAAGCTTGTCAGCAGCGCCGGGCGTGCCGGGCACTCCGGACGCGGTGCCGTCACCAGACCGTGGGTGGCAAAATGGATGACGCGATAATCCTTCAGGTCGCGGCGCTCCATCAGCGCGGTATCGGTGAATTCGGCACCGGTGGTCACCCTGGAGCCGCCGGCCTTGAGCAGATCTGCTGCCAGCTTGAGCTCTGCCGACGAGATTGGCCGACTCCATTCCAGAAGGGGCCAATCGCAATCGCTCCGTACCGGCAGGCTGTTGGCAGGGATCGGCGTTGCCGGCGCCGCGAGGCCAAAGCCGCTGCCGCTATCGGCACCGGCGCCGCGCACACTGCTGGTTTGGGCCAGTTTGCTGCCCTTCCCGCGCTGGGTGGGCGGGGCCGGCGGTGGCGCCGGCGGCAGGCTGGGCGGCAAGGCCCCGGCGGGCACGGCATTTTCTCCCAGGCCCAGATAGGCATTGGCCGCCCGGCTGCCCGCGATATTGCGCACATCCATGAACGACCGCGCCGAGGTGGCGGTGGAGATCATGCGATCACGGCCCAGCCAGGCGATGCCGCGGGCATCGAAGGGATCGGCATTGGGATCGTCCTGCCGGGCCTTGTACTCGGCCAGCTTGTCATCATTGATGACCAGCAGGTTGAATGGCAATTGCAGCAGGGCGCCATCGGGTTCCACCACCAGATGGCGGCTGGCCAACACCAGCCGCGCCGCCGCGCCATCGCCCGGGCCAGTGAGCAGGCCATAGAGCCGGCGCGCCGCCGGCACGTCGAACGGATAGGTAGTGGGCCGGCCATTTTCGAACAGCACCACGGAATCGCGAATGGCCTTCACCATCTGGCCAAGTTCGGCGGCGGTAGCGCCAATCTTCACCACGGCGGCGCCGCCCTTGGCGATGGTGATGCCATAGGCTTCCTCGCCCAGAAGGATCAGCTTGTAATAGGCTTCATCGCCTTTCAGCGCCTGTTGCAGGCTGGCCAGCGTGACCGTGCTGTTGCTGATGCTGCGATAACGCGGGAATTCGGCCAGCCTGGCCAGCAC
>JAIXQM010000239.1 GCA_027485735.1 Sphingomonadales bacterium
CCACCCGCTTCTATTGCGCTCACTATACATGCCGCCCGTGATAAGGTGCGGCAGAGGAACAGGCAATGAATGGACGTCCCTTCACAGGATCAATGCCGGCGCTGGTCACCCCGTTCAAACATGGCGCGGTGGATCTGGATGGCTTTGCCGCGCATGTGGAATGGCAGATTGCGCAAGGCAGCCATGGTCTTGTGCCGGTGGGCACCACGGGCGAATCCCCCACGCTGGCCCATGATGAACATTATGCCGTGATCACCGCCTGCGTGGAGGTAGCGGCCAAGCGCGTGCCGGTGATCGCTGGCTGTGGTAGCAACGACACGCGCACGGCGCTGGCGCATCTGGCGCATGCGGAAAAAGTCGGCGCCGATGCCGCGTTGATCGTCGTGCCCTATTACAACAAGCCCTCACAAGCCGGCTTGATCGCGCATTTTACCGCGCTGCATGATGCGACGTCATTGCCGATCATCATCTACAATATCCCCGGCCGCAGCGTTGCCGACATGTCGGTGGAGACGATGGCCGAGCTGGCGAAGCTGCCGCGGATCATCGGCGTGAAGGATGCCACCGGCAACATCGCCCGCGTGGCGCAGCAACGGTTGGCGTGCGGCACTGATTTCATCCAGCTTTCCGGCAATGATGACATGGCCGTGGGTTTCAACGCGCAGGGCGGGGTGGGGGCGATTTCCGTGACGGCCAATGTGGCGCCGAAGTTGTGCGCGCAGATGCAGGAAGCGACGCTGCGCGGCGATTATGCCGCCGCGCTTGCCATCAATGATCGCTTGCAGCCTTTGCACGCGGCGCTGTTCAGCGATGCCTCGCCCGGCCCGACCAAATATGCACTCAGCCGCCTTGGCCGGATGACCACAGAGGTGCGTCTGCCGATCGCTGAGCCATCGGCGGCGTCGAAGGCCGCTGTCGATGCCGCGCTGGTGCATGCCGGCCTGATCTGATGGCGCGTCCCAAGCCTGCCGTTGGTGTGAAAGTGAAGACCGTTGCCGAGAACCGGCGCGCGCGGTTCGAATATTATATCGAGGATGTGGTGGAAGCCGGCATCATGCTGACCGGCACCGAGGTGAAGTCACTGCGCAAGGGCCAGGCCAGCATCGCCGAAAGCTTTGCCGAAGTGCGCGATGGCCAGATGTGGCTGATCAATGCGACCATTCAGGAGTTCAGCCACGGCAATATTTTCAATCATGAGCCCAAGCGTCAGCGCAAATTGCTGCTGCACGCGCGGCAGATCGAAAAGATGCACACGGCGGTCAGCCGCCAGGGCATGACGATTGTGCCGCTGTCGATCTATTTCAATGATCGTGGCCGCGCCAAGATCGAGATCGCGCTGGGCAAGGGCAAGCAGCTCCATGACAAGCGCGAGACGTCGAAAGAGCGCGACTGGCAGCGCGACAAGGCGCGGCTGATGCGGGACAAGGGCTGACGCTGATGGCCGATGGCATCCGGAGCAAGCTGGTCGCCATCAAGCAGGCCTGGGCGCAAAGCCGCCGCCTGCTCACCGGCACCAGCGATCCCGATCACGCCAATCGGCTGCCACCGGGCCAGCGCCTTGTCACCAACTGGCCGGTGCTCGATCTGGGGGTAAAGCCCGATATTGCCAAGGCCGATTGGCGGCTGACAGTCGATGGTGCCGTGGCCAACCCGATCAGCTGGGATTGGGCCGCCTATCAGGCCCAGCCGCAGAGCGAGGATGTGTCGGACATCCATTGCGTTACCCAATGGTCGCGCTTCGACAATCGCTGGACGGGCGTCGCCACCAGCCATCTGCTCAGCGTGGTGCAGCCGCTGCCGCAGGCCAATGTGGTGGTGCTGCACGGGGCCGATGGCTATACCACCAACATCACGCTGCAGCGTTTCGCGGGCGATGATTGCCTGATCGCCCATGCCCATGATGGTGTGCCGCTGTCCCGCGATCACGGTGGGCCGGTGCGGGCGATCATTCCGCGCTGGTATTTCTGGAAATCCGCCAAATGGCTTACCCGCATCGAAGTGCTGGCCGTGGACAAACCCGGCTTCTGGGAGGTACGAGGGTATCACAACGAGGGCGATCCCTGGACGGAGCAGCGTTATAACTGAACCAACCGCCCCTGCAGCCGTGAACGACTGGATGCACTTCCAGCCCGTTCAAGCCGCCTGGCCAGCGCCCTATGCCGAAGGGCTGGCCAGCCCGTGGATCGGCACGCTGCTGATGAACCTGCCGATCGCGTTGGCGCTACTCGATTCCTCGGGCCGCATCGTCACCGGCAATGATGCCATGCAGGCCACGGCCGGCACCGGCTGGCGCCCCGGCATGCGCCCGGAAGCGATGGTGGTGGGCGACGATGCCGGTATGTTGTCGCGCGCGGTTGCCGATGTGCTGGCCGGTGGCGAGCCGCATGTCCTGCGCCTTGCATTGGCCGAGCACCCCGATGAAGTGCGCGATATCAACGTGATGTCCACTCCGCCGGGCTTTGGTGCCTCGGCTCTGGTGGTGATGCGTGACATTCGCGAACAGATGCGGCTGGAAGCCCAGGTTGCCGCCGTCACGCGGCTGCAGGCGGTTGGCCAGCTTGCCGGCGGGGTGGCGCATGATTTCAACAATCTGCTCACGGCCATCCTGGGCCATGCCGAACAATTGCTGGAACGCTTTCCCGATCCCGGCGTCGAACATGATGCGGTTGTGGAAATTTTACACAACGGCAAGCGCGGCGCCAATCTGGTGGCGCAGTTGCTGGCCTTTGCCCGCCAGCAACCGCAGAACCGGCAATTGCTGTGTGTGCGTGAACTGGTGCAGGGGCTGCGGCCGCTGCTGACCAAATTGCTTGGCCCAGCCATCGAGTTGGATATTGTCGCGCCGCCGGGGCTGTTTTTCGTGCGGGCCGATCCTGGACAACTGGAACAAGTGATCGTCAATCTGGCGGTCAACGCCCGCGATGCCATGGAAGGCAATGGCCGGCTGGTGATCAGCATTGCCGATATCCTGCGCCGCGACGTGGCCGGGCTGGGCCATGCCATGATGCCGGCCATCGATTTCGTTTCCATCGATGTTTCCGATACCGGCAGCGGCATTCCGCCTGAGATCGCGGCCAAGATTTTCGAACCGTTCTTCACCACCAAGCCGGTGGGGCAGGGCACTGGCCTTGGCCTGTCCACCGTTTATGGCATCATGAAGCAGTCGGACGGCTATATCTTTGCCAAGCCCGGACCAGGTGGGCGCGGCACCACCTTCTCGCTCTATCTGCCAGGCCGGCCGCAGCCAGCCAAGGTTGCGCCGGGGCAGGTGGTGGCCGACGTGGCACCCGAACCGGTTGCCGCCGGCCGCCGCGTGCTGCTGGTGGAAGATGAACCATCGGTGCGGGCGGTGTTCGCCCGTGGCCTGGAACGCAAAGGCTGCGTGGTGACCACAGCGGGCGATGCCATGGTGGCGCTGGCCATCCTGCGCGACGGGCAGACCTTCGACGTGCTGGTTTCCGATGTGATGATGCCCGGCATCGATGGCGTTGAACTGGCCTTCGAAGCCGCGCGCATGTGGCCGGAAATGGGCATCGTGCTGATGTCGGGCTATGCCGAACTGCCGCGCCATCGCGAAGCCGATGCGCGCGGAATCCGCTTTCTGGCCAAGCCCTTCGCGCTGGCCGAGCTGGTTGCAGCCATCGCCACCGCACAGCCGTTGAAGGGCTGATTGGACGAATATTTCCGCCTTCCGTTCTCTTCTTGTTCTCCGGGAACAATTGGTGTACATCAAAAGCCGTTGACGAATTTGGATCGCGGCTTCAGGGAAGGGATCGGGTCATGGCATCTGCTCTAAAAGTGGTGGAATCGGGAATGGATCGGCAAAAAGCACTCGAAGCGGCCCTGGCCCAGATTGACCGTGCGTTCGGCAAGGGCTCGGTGATGAAACTGGGCCAGCGTGACGCGATGGAGGTGGAGGCGATCTCCACCGGTTCGCTCGGCCTTGATATCGCGCTCGGCATCGGCGGCTTGCCGCGCGGCCGTGTCGTGGAAATCTATGGCCCGGAAAGCTCGGGCAAGACGACGCTGGCGCTGCATGCCATTGCTGAAGCCCAGAAGAATGGCGGCACCGCGGCCTTTGTCGATGCCGAACATGCGCTCGATCCGGTCTATGCCAAGAAGCTGGGCGTCAATATCGATGAACTGATCGTCTCGCAGCCCGATACCGGGGAACAGGCGCTGGAGATCGTCGACACGCTGGTGCGTTCCAACGCCATCGATGTGTTGGTGATCGATTCGGTTGCTGCGCTGGTGCCGCGTGCCGAAATCGAAGGCGAAATGGGCGATAGCCATGTCGGCCTGCAGGCCCGGCTGATGAGCCAGAGCTTGCGCAAGCTCACCGGTTCGATCAGCCGCTCGCGCTGCCTCGTCATCTTCATCAACCAGTTGCGCATGAAGATCGGCGTGATGTACGGCAACCCGGAGACCACGACGGGCGGCAATGCGCTGAAATTCTATGCCTCCGTCCGTCTCGACATCCGCCGCACCGGCCAGATCAAGGACCGCGACGATATCGTGGGCAATACCACCAAGGTGAAGGTGGTGAAGAACAAGGTGGCGCCGCCCTTCAAGCAGGTCGAATTCGACATCATGTATGGCGAGGGCATCTCTAAGATCGGCGAGATTCTCGATCTTGGTGTCAAGGCTGGTGTGATTGAAAAGTCCGGCGCCTGGTTCAGCCATGACAGCATTCGCATCGGCCAGGGCCGTGAGAACGCAAAGAAATATCTGAAGGAAAACCCGGAAACCACGGCCAAGATCGAGAAGATCATCCGTGACAACGCGGCCGGTATTTCCGAGGCGCTGCTGGTTGGTCCTTCGGCTGACGACGACGCCGGCGACGACGAGATGTAAGGTTTGGGCTCGGTTCCCAGAAAGAAGGGGTGGCCAGTCAAATGGCCGCCCCTTTTTCGTTATTGGCCGGTCATTGCGGCGGCGTGGCCTTGATCTTTGCAGGCTCCGCGGCGGCATCTGCCATGCGGCCCGCCATGTCTCCCCGCTGACGCCAGCCCTCAACCGTTGCAGGGCTGCCGTACATGGCCTCGATGAAACGCTCGTCCTGATCGGTCAGCCCGTCAAAGCGCGGTGCACCGGGATCGAACAGCGCCATGATGCTCCCTTCTGGCCGTTCGCGGGCATTCATCCGCAACCGCGACAACGCCACCAGCGCGACATAATCGGTGAGCGCCGCCATCGACACCGCGCCGATGCGATCGATGTCCACCACGATCACGGCTCCGGTGATCCCCACGCGTGATGGCAAGTCCAGCCGCGAGGCACGGGCATTGTTGTTGTAGGTGATCTCGCCCGGCAGTCCGTTGGCGCTGGCGCCCAGTCCCAGCGGGCCGGGGCTGAACGGCTTGCCATCGCCGCTTTCCGGCGCGGTGAAATGCCACCAGCGCACTGGCAGCGTTGGCGATTTCAGCAACGCCCGTTCCGGCCCGGGCAACGCATCGAGGGCGCCATTCTGCCGGCGGTTCACCGTCTTCACCAGCGTGCGCGCATCACGGGTGAAGACCACAGCGACATTGGGATCACAATCCCCGCCCGCCAGCTTCAGCCCGACATGGCGGGCCACATCGGAAATCCGACTGGTGAAGAGCCGGCCCACCTTGTTCTCGACGCCCAGCGCGACCGGGCACAGCGGCGTGAACCAGCGTGCATTCTGGCCGTTTCTTGTATCTGCCAATGTCGTTCGCATGAACTTCGACGCTTGTGCCCGCAGTGCGCCGCGATTCAGTCGTTCGGCCGTGACGGTCATGGTGTCGGCCGGCAAGGGCTGGGCCAGTGCGGCGCTGGCCGATATGATCGAGAGGAGGCAGAGAAGTGCACGCATGATGCAACGCTAATCTGCCGCGGCATCCCGTCAAGCGCGGCCGATTGACCGCAAGCGTAACTGCCGTCACATCCGAATCATAGCAGCAAGCAGGGGCCTGGCCGCGATGAGCAACGCCGAACAGATCGATTATTGGAACGGGAAGGTTGGCGATATCTGGGTGCAGATGCAGGAACGCATGGACCTGGCGCTCACCCCTGTCACCGCCGCCCTGCTGGCCGCCGCCAACCCGCAGCCCGGCGAACTGGTGCTCGATATCGGGTGCGGCGCTGGCGAGACCACGCTGGCCGTGGATGCCGTGGTGGGGGATGGCGGCCATGCGATTGGCCTCGACATATCCGAGCCGTTGCTGGCCCGCGCCCGGACCCGCGCCGAGGCCTTGCTGTCCGAAGCCGAGTTCATTGCCGCCGATGCGTCGGCGTGGGCGGAGGAAAGCGGCTTCGATCTCATCCTGTCGCGTTTTGGCGTGATGTTCTTTGCCGATCCGCAGGCCGCCTTCACCCATCTCCACAGCCTGGCCGCACCCGGCGGCCGCCTCGTGTTTGCCTGCTGGCAGCCCGCTGGACGAAACCTGTGGGCGACGCTGCCGATGACGGCGCTGGCCGATCTGCTCCCCGCCCAGCCGCCTGCCGATCCCCATGCGCCCGGCCCCTTCGCCTTCGCCGATGCCGCACGGGTGGCGACCATGCTGGAAGCCGGAGGCTGGCAGGATCTGGCCTTTCATAGCCTGCCGTTCGAAATGATGGTGGGGGAGGGTGACGATCCGATCGCCAGCGCCGTGCAGTTCAACCTGAAAATCGGCCCGGCGGCCCGCGTGGTGCGCGATGCCGGCATCGGCGACGCGGCCAAGCCCCGACTGGCGGCGGCGCTGCAGCCATTTCTGGCCGATGGCCGCGTGGAACTGCCCGGCGCCGTCTGGGTGGTAACGGCCCGCGCTTGAGCGAACCCTTGGATGCCGGCCTTTACGCTGGCGCTTCACGGCGTTAAGCGCTCATCCCATGATCTCGTCCAACGACATCCGCCGCAGCTTCCTCGATCACTTCGCCAAGGCGGGCCATATGGTCGTGCCCTCGGCGCCGCTGGTGCCGCAGAATGATCCGACGCTGATGTTCGTCAACGCCGGCATGGTGCCGTTCAAGAATGTCTTTACCGGCCTTGAAACCCGGCCCTACACGCAGGCCGCTTCCAGCCAGAAATGCGTGCGCGCCGGCGGCAAGCACAATGATCTGGACAATGTCGGCTACACCGCCCGCCACCACACCTTCTTTGAAATGCTGGGCAATTTCTCGTTCGGCGATTATTTCAAGGAACAGGC
>JAIXQM010000209.1 GCA_027485735.1 Sphingomonadales bacterium
TCATGATCAAAACCAGTCAGGTAGACGGTGGTGAAATCCGGCTTCAGCCGGCGCATCAGGGCGATGGCATGCTTGGTGCGGCCTTCGTCACTGGCGATGGTTTCGTCTTTGCCGGTGGGGTAGGGGCCGGCTTCGGCCTCCTGGGCAGCGAGCAGGCCGGGCGTGGCCAGCGCGCCCATCATCTTGTCGTCATCGGGCATGCCGGTGCGCCAGATCTGCGGCAGATTGGCCGTGAGGCCCGGCACACCGACGCTCACTGGCCAATGGATGTTCACCACCTTCTGCCCAGCGCGGCTGGCGGCCTGCCACAGCGTGTCGGCCTTGATGTCGCTGGCATACCAGTACCAGCCATCGGCATTGCCGCGCAGCGGATCGAAGGTGAGGTTGTTGGCAATGCCGTGCCGGCGTGGGGTGGCGCCGGTGATCAGTGTGGTGTGGCTGGGGTAGGTGACAGTGGGCAGCACGCCGGTCACCGCTGCGCTGGTGCCACCCGAGGCCAGCCCGCGCAGGGCGGGCAGATCGAGGCCGTTGTCGCGGCGCTGCCATTCCTGCGGGCGCAGGCCATCGATGGCGATCATCAGCACCGGCGGCGCCGCGGCGGCCGGCAGGGCAAACAGGGCGACGAGCAGGGCGAGGGCGTGTTTCATGGCAGTGTCCATGCCGCAGCGATGTTGCAGATGCGTGACTTATTCCCAGTCCCGCACGCGCAAGCCGGCTTCGAACATGCCACGCGTCCGCAGCCGGGGCGCGAGGAAATCGTAGAAGAACCAGTCTTTCACCGCATAGGGCGTCAGCGCATAGGTGAGCCGCTCGACAAGGTTCCAGCGCACATGGCCTTTCTCCTGCCGGCGCGGCGCCGGCCAGCAGACATGATCCGCAGCGTGGGTGAGGCGGCCTTGCTTCAGCACGCGGTGGATGAGTTCATGGTCGTACAGCACGAACGGCCACTCATCGCTCTTGGGGCCACCGCAGGCGACCAGTGGCGCGATGCGGAAGGCCTGGCCGAAGGTTCCGGTGTGGCCCTGGCCGCTGAGGATGCTGGCGGTGAGCGCCATGCGCTGCCGGACGATGCGGTTCTTGAAGCTGTCAAAGGGGCCATAGATGTCAAAGGCCTGCACGCCGACGATGCGGGGATCGGCGCCCAGCAGTGCATCGGCGCGGCTGATGTAATGCGGCGGATAGAAGGTATCGGCATCCCAGAAGGCGATGTTTTCGGCGCCGAGTTCCTGCGCGATCGCAAGGCCGCGGCGCAGCGCGAACGTGTGGCCCTGGTTGGTTTCGGTGACCAGCATCGCACGCGGATTGCCGGCGATGGCATCGGCGACGATTTGCGGGCTGGGATCGGTGGAGGCATTGTCCACGCACACCAGCATGATGTCGTCGCGATCCTGCGCCAGCGCGCACTGCACGGTGGGCGCGATATAATTCGCCTCGTTGTAGAAGGCGATGACGACAACCCATTTGGGACGGAAAGCGGTGGCCATGGCAGCAAGCCTTACGGCGGCGATGCTTGACCGGCAAGCCATGGCCCGGCACGGCTGTTGGCGATGCTTTCGAACGCTGATCTGGCGCGGCTGGTGATGCCGCTGGCCATCGGCCTGTTGATCGGGCTGGAACGCGGCTGGCAACAGCGCAGCGCCCGGCCCGGCAGCCGGGTGGCGGGCCTGCGCACCTTTGGCCTGTTCGGGCTGATCGGCGGGTTGGCGGGCTTTGCAGCCGGCATGACGCAAGGCTGGGCGGTGTCTGCCGTGCTGCTGCTGGCGGGCTGTGCACTGGTGATCATCGGCTATCGGCGGGACAAATCCCCCAGTGCCACTACCGAAGCCGCCGCGCTGGTCACGCTGGGCCTGGGCTGGCTGGCTGGGCATGGCCTGCCGGTACCGGCGCTGGCTTTGGCGGTGGTGACGGCGTTTCTGCTGTCGCAGCGGGAACGGCTGCATAATTGGATCGAAGGGCTGAGCGAGGCCGATTTCCATGCCGTGGTGCTGTTCGCGGTGATTGCCGGTGCGCTGTGGCCGGTGCTGCCGGATCGCGCCATGGGCCCGATGAACGCCTGGAACCCACGCGAATTGTGGCTGGTGGTGGTCGTTGTATGTGCGATCAGCTTTGCCGGCTATGTCTTGGGGCGGCGGCTGGGGCCTGAGCGCGGCGTGTTGGCGATGGCGGCGGTGGGGGCGATCTACAGCAGCACGGCTGTCACCGCCGCCCTGGCGCAGCGGATCAAGACGGAACCTGAATCTCGCCCACGCCTGGCCGCCGGCATCGCCATCGCATCGACGGTGATGTTCCTGCGCACCGGGCTGCTGGTGGGCCTGCTGGTGCCCTTTGCGCTGATCGGCTTTGCACGCGTGGTGGGGCCGGCGGCGCTGGTGGCGTTGCTGCTGGCGTGGTTGCTCGCCCGCCGCGCCGCCGTGGCCCCTGCCGGCGACGCACCAACGGGCAACCCCTTTGCCCTGCTGCCGGCGCTGGGCTTTGCGGTGCTGGTGGCGCTGGTGCAACTGGTCGTCCAATGGATGCAGGTGCGATTTGGCGGCAGCGGGGTGGCCATCACGCTGGCGCTGGCCGGTGCGATGGATGTCGATGCTGCCATCGTCGCCCTGCGCGGCCTGCCGCGCGGCAGCATAACGCCCGGTCTGGCCGGCACCATCCTGGCGCTGCCGGTGCTGCTCAACACGTTGTTGAAACTGTGTGTGGTGTTGGTCACCGCTGGGCGCCCCGGCTGGCGAGCAGGCCTGTCGCTGGCGCTGGCGGCGCTGGCGATGCTGCTGGGCTATGCCGTGGTGGTGCCGGGGCTGCTGCCATGATCGCTGCTGCTGCCCGCCGCCTGCCGTTGCGGCCATTGTTCATCACCACCTTGTTTTCGGGCAGTTTCCTGCTGTTCCTGGTGCAGCCGCTGTTCGGCCGCATCGTGCTGCCGGTGCTGGGTGGATCGCCGTCGGTGTGGAACACGGCGATGCTGTTCTATCAGGCGGCCTTGCTCGCCGGCTATGTCTATGCCGATTGGTTGCAGCGGCTGCCCGTTCGCCGGCAGTTGTTGCTGCATCTTGGCCTGTTTGCCGCCGCCGCGCTCACCTTGCCGATCGGCATGGCGGGGTGGTTCCCGGCGGCGGGCGCGGGCGATCCGTCGCTGTGGCTGATCGGCTTGCTGGCCGCATCGATCGGGCCGGTGTTTCTGGCGGTATCGGCACAGGCGCCGCTGATGCAGGCCTGGTTTGCCCGCACCGATGATGGTGATGCCGCCAATCCCTATTTCCTCTACGCCGCCTCCAACTTGGGCAGCTTTGCCGCGCTGATCGCTTATCCCTTGCTCGTCGAGCCGCTGGCCGGGCTGGAAACGCAGCGCATCGGCTGGTCGGCCGGCTTTGTTGCCTTGGCAGCGCTGATGGCGCTGTGCGGGCTTGCGGCGGGCGATGGTGCGGCGGCCGTGCCGGTGCCGCGTCCGTTCATCCCGCTGCGGCGGCGGCTGCGCTGGGCGCTGCTGGCGGCGGTGGCGTCGGCGCTGCTGCTGTCCACCACCACCCATCTTACCACCGATATCATGGCGATGCCGCTGCTGTGGGTGGTGCCGCTGGCGCTCTATCTGCTCAGCTTCGTCATCGTGTTTTCCGCCGCGGGGCCGCGCCTCGCCGGCCTGGCGCAACGGGCCACGCCGCTGGCGCTGGTGCTGCTGGGCAGTTGGGTGTGCCTGGCCGGCAGCGGCCCCGGCGTGGCGACGCTGTTTGCGCTTGCCGGTCTGGCCCTGTTGCTGCTGATCACCGTTGCCCTGCACGGCGCGCTGGCGGCAGACCGCCCCGAAGCTGCCGGTCTCACCAGCTTCTATCTATGGATGTCGATCGGTGGGGCGCTGGGCGGGCTGTTCTGCGCGCTGCTGGCGCCGCTCACGCTGGATTGGCCGTGGGAACATCCGCTGCTGCTGCTGGCGGCCGCCGCGTTGCTTCCCGGCCGACTGTGGCTGAAGGGCCGCTGGTGGCTATTGCTGCTGCCGCTCGTCGCGCTGCTGTGCTGGGCGGCGGCGACGCGGCTGGGCAGCGTTGGCCTTGATCGCAGCCAGGCCTGGCCGTGGTCCAGCATGGCCTGCGTTGGCGGCGCTGGCGCACTGGCTCTGCTGCTGCAAGGCCGGCGCTGGGCCTTCACGGCGGCGCTGGCCTGCCTGATGGCGGCATTGGGCGGCGCCATCCAGCTGGAAACCAGCCTTTCGGGCCACCGCCAGCGCAGCTTTTTCGGGGTGTATACCGTCTCGCAGCGCCCGGCCGCCGGCTATGTCGCGCTGCTGCACGGCACCACCATGCACGGCGCCCAATCGCTGCAACCGGCGTTGGCCACCACGCCGATGACCTATTATCTCAGCGAATCCGGCATCGGCCGGGCGCTGGTGCAGATGGAAAGCAATGCCCGCATCGGCGTCGTCGGCCTGGGCACTGGCACGCTCGTCTGCCACGCCAAGCCCGGCCAGCGCTGGACCGCGTGGGAGATTGATCCGCTGATCGTCACCATCGCCCGCCGCGATTTCAGCTACATCAACCGCTGCAAACCCGATCTCGCCGTCGTTGTCGGTGATGCGCGGCTCACGCTGGCACAGGCGCCGCCGGCCGCGCTCGATCTCCTCGCCATCGATGCCTTTTCATCCGACGCCATTCCGCTGCACCTGATCACGGCGGAAGCCTTCGGCCTTTATGGCCGGGCGCTGGCCCGCGATGGCCTGCTGCTCGTCCACATTTCCAACCGCTTCCTTGATCTGGAACCGGTGCTGGCGGCGCTGGCACAGGCGGGCGGCTGGCGGGTGCAGGTGCTGGCGCTGCCGGCACCGAGCAAGGACGCGCGGGGCTGGGTCACGGCTGGATCGACCTGGGTGGCGCTGTCCCGTGATCCCGCCCGGCTTGATGCGCTGGTGGCGGTCGGCGGTGGCTGGCGTCCACCCCGCACCCAACCGGGGCTGGCGCCGTGGAGCGATGATTTCGCCTCGGTGCTGCCCGTCCTGCGCTGGCGCAGTGATTGACGGGGCGATTGATGGCCACACGGGTTGATTGGCAGGCCCCGTGCCATTAGGGGTGGACCCCATGGCGCGCACCCCCTCCCATCCGGCTCTTGCAGACGGCGCGCACCCGTTTCCGCATGAACATCTGCTCGGCATCGCGCACCTGAAACCGTGGGAAATCGCCTTCCTGCTCGATGAAGCCGAACAATGGGTGGACATGAACCGCGCCCGCACGGCCAAGCGGGATGATCGTCTCGCCGGCCTTACCCAGATCAACGCCTTTTTTGAGAACTCCACCCGCACGCTGCTCAGCTTCGAAATCGCCGGCAAGCGGCTGGGGGCAGACGTGGTCAATCTCGGCGTCTCCGGCTCCAGCCTGAAGAAGGGCGAGACCCTGCTCGATACCGCGCTGACGCTGAATGCCATGCATCCGGACATGATCGTGATCCGCCACGGATCGTCGGGCGCAGTGCAGCTGATTTCGGAGAAGGTCGATTGCCCGGTGCTCAATGCCGGTGATGGCCGCCATGAACACCCAACCCAGGCGCTGCTCGACGCGCTCACCATCCGCCGCCGCAAGGGCCGCATCGCCGGGCTGCGCGTCGCGATCTGCGGCGACATCCTGCACAGCCGCGTCGCCCGTTCCAATTTCCAGCTGCTGGCCAGCCTTGGTGCCGAAGTGCGCGCCGTGGCCCCGTCCACCCTGCTGCCCGACGGCCTTGATGGCTATGCCGTGCAAAGCTTTACCGACATGGATGCCGGCCTGGCGGGCGCCGACGTGGTGATGATGCTGCGCCTGCAGACGGAGCGGATGGAAGGCGCCTATGTGCCCAGTCCGCGCGAATATTTCCGCTTCTACGGGCTCACCGAAGCCCGGCTGGCCAAGGCCGCGCCCGATGTGCTGGTGATGCACCCCGGCCCGATGAACCGCGGCGTGGAGATCGACGGCGCCATCGCCGACGATATCGCCCGCAGCGCCGTCACCGAACAGGTGGAAATGGGCGTTGCGGTGCGCATGGCCTGCCTTGATGTGTTGACCCGCAAGCGGCGTGGTGTGGAGGGTTGGGCATGATGCAAAGCGCCCCCCTCGCGCTTACCGGCGCCCGCGTCATCTGCCCGGCAACCGGGCATGACACGATTGCCACCATCCTGCTGAAGGACCGCAAGGTCGCCGGCATCGGCCAGAGCGAACCGCCATCGGATGCCACGGTGATCGATGCGCGTGGGTTGGTGGTCGCGCCGGGGATCATCGATGCTGGCGTGTTCAAGGCCGATACCGCCGCGGCGAACGCGGGCGGCATCACCCGCATGGTGCTGATGCCCGATCAGTCGCCGCCGCTCGATGAACCAGCACTGGTTGCCTATGCCCAAGGATCGGGCAAGCCGGACGTGTGGGTGCACCCGCTCGCCGCCGCGACGCGCGGGCTGAGCGGCGCGGAACTGGCTGAAATCGGCCTGGCCAAGGCCGCCGGCGCCGTGGGTGTCGCCACCGGCCGCCACGCCATCGCCGATGCCCGCGTCATGCACCGGCTGCTCGCCTATGCCCACGGCCATGGCCTGACGGTGGTGAGCCATGCCGAGGAACCAGCGCTCACCGCCGGTGCCGTCGCCACGGCCGGCGAATATGCGACGCGGCTGGGCCTCGCCGCCGCGCCGGCCTTTGCGGAGGCGCTGGCCATCAGCCGCGATTGCCGCCTTGCCGAAGCGACGGGCGCGGCGCTCCATATCCGCCAAGTGACGACTGCCGAAGGGCTGGCCGTGATTGCCGCTGCCCAGGCGCGCGGGGTGGATGTGACGGCCGGCATCACGCCCGCTCACCTGTTCCTCAACGACATGGCTGTCTCCGGCTTCCGCAGCTTTGCCCGCCTGTCCCCACCGTTGCGGGATGAGCGTGATCGGCTGGCGTCGATCGAAGGCATTCGCGCCGGCCTGATCACCATTCTCTCCTCCGGCCACGATCCGCAAAGCCAGGAAGACAAGCGCCAGCCCTTCGCCGATGCCCGCGCCGGGATGGCTGGTGCCGAAACCTTGCTGGCGCTGGGCCTTGGCCTGGTGCGCGATGGTGTGATCGATCTGCCGCGCCTTGTGGCCATGTTGAGCCTCAATCCGGCCCGCCGCTTTGGGCTCATCGCCGGAACGCTGCAACTGGGCGCACCTGCGGACCTTGTGGTCTTTGATGAAGCTGCCCCCTGGCGTATCGACGGACGGAAATTTCACGGAGCCGGCAATACGCCTTTTGATGGCGTGCCAACCGCCGGCATCGTGCGCATGACAATCAAAGGTGGAGACGTGGTTTGGCGGGTTTGAAGGCAATTGGCGCACTGCTGGTGCTGGCCCTGGTGGCCGGCGATCCGGCGCTCGCCGCCCGCAAGAAGAAGGGCAAGAAGGGCCGCGCCAGCCGCCCCGTGGCCGCCGCCCCGGCCCGCGCCACGCCGCCGCCGCCATCGGTGCGCCAGGGCGTTGAACTGTGGCGCGCCAGCAAATGGGATGCCGCGGTCTCGATGTGGCAGCCTTTCGCTCAGGATGGCGATGCCGATGCCATGTTCAACATGGGCCAGGCCTATAAACTCGGCCGCGGCGTCGCGCTCGAGAAGACCACCGCAAGCGACTGGTATCGCCGCGCGGCCGTGAAGGGCCATCTGCCCGCGCAGGCCAATCTGGGCATCTTGTTGTTCCAGGCCACCGAAAAAGCCGAAGCCGTGCGCTGGCTGAAAGCCGCCGCGGATCGCGGCGAAATGCGCGCCCAATATGTGCTGGGCATCGTGCACTGGAACGGCGATGGCGCGGTGAAATCCCTGCCGCTGGCTTATGCCTATCTGGTGCGCGCCGCCGCGCAAGGCCTGCCCGAAGCCACCAAGGCGCTGAATGAACTTTCCCAGGTGATCCAGCCGCTTGATCGCGCCAACGGCTGGCAGATCGCCACCGCACTCGCCAACGGCAGCGGCATCCCGGCGCAGTTCCAGCCCGGCATCCAGCCGCCGCCGATGATGGCCGTCACCACGCCGCCACCGGCGATCGTGGTCGCCAGCGCGCCAGCCGCGGCTTCCGGCACCAGCACGGCTGCCTTGAACGCCGCTGCGCTCAAATCCGCCGAAGCCGATGCCGGCGAAGGCGACACCGAAGAGGTGCAGGATACAACGACCGCTGCCGCCGAACCGATGCGCCAACCCGCCCCGGCCGCCAGCACGCCCCCCTTGGCGCCCCCTACCGCCCGGCCCAACCGTGCCACCGAAGCGGCTGCGGAAAAGAAGGCCGCCGCCGAAGCCGCCGCTGAAAAACGCGCTGCCGAAAAGAAACTGGCCGCCAAGAAGGCCGCTGAGCCGAAGGAAACCGGCTGGCGCATCCAGCTTGGCACCTACCCCAGCCAGAAAACCGCCATGCAGGCCTGGACCAAGCTCGCCGCCGCCAACAAGAAGTCGACCAAGGGCCTGCACCCGACGATCGGCAAATTCGGCAGCAACTATCGTCTGCAGGTCGGCCCGTTCCCCACCCGCGACGAAGCCCGCGACGGCTGCAAGACGCTGGAAATCGGCAAGAACGGCTGCTTCGCCCTCAACATCGATTAAACAGCGCGCCGCCCGTCACGCTGCCGGCAGATCCTTGGCCAACCGGTCGCGCAGTTCGCGCCGCAGGAACTTGCCGCTGGCATTGCGCGGCAGCGCTTCGGCCATGAACCAGATGTGGCGCGGCACCTTGTAGTTGGAGATCAGGCTGCCGACAAAGCTGCGCAGCGCCGCCTCATCAAGGCTTTCACCGGGCTTCAGCACGACAGCCACGGCCACCTCCTCACCCAGCCGGTGATCGGGCACGCCGAACACGCAGCATTCGGCCACCGCAGGATGGCGGTAGATGGCGGCTTCGACCTCGGCGCAATAAACATTCTCGCCGCCGCGCAGCACCATGTCCTTCTTGCGATCGACGATGAAGATGAAGCCGTCTTCATCGATGCGGGCGATGTCGCCGGTGTGCAGCCAGCCATCGGTGATTGAAGCCGCGGTTGCTTCCGGGCGGTTGATATAGCCCTTGATGACGGCGGCGCCCTTTACCCAAAGCTCGCCGATTTCGCCTGGCGCCACCGTGTTGCCGGCATCATCGACGCATTTGGCTTCATAGGCCGGCATGGCGGGGCCCGCGCTGTCGGGCTTGTCGACAAAGAAATCGCCAGAGACCGACGTGATGATCCCGCAGGTTTCGGTCATGCCATAACCCGTGCTGGGCCGGGCGCTGGCCACATTGTCCTCGATCTTGTGCACCAGATCGGGCGGCACCTGGGCGCCGCCGCCCGACATCGCCGTCAGGCTCGACACGTCGGTGCTGGCAAAATCCGGGTGGTTGATCAGTTCGCGCGCCATCACCGGCACGCCGCCGATGGAGGTGACGCGTTCCTGGGCGATGATGCGCAGCGCCTCACCGGCATCCCAGCGGTACATCAGCACGATGGTGCCGCCGGCCGCTGTGGTGGCATAGGCACCGCAATTGTTGGCGGTGACATGGAACAGCGGCGTCGTCAGCAGCGAGACGGGTACCGGCGCCACGGCAGGCGGTTCCACCCCGGTGGCGAGCTGCACCGCCCTCGCCGTCGACGCGCCGGCATAGAGCATGTTGAACAAATTGGTGATGCAGCCACGATGGGTGAGCTGCGCGCCCTTGGGAAAACCGGTGGTGCCCGATGTGTAGAAGATGCAGGCATCGGCATCGGGATCGATCGCCACGTCCGGCATCGCCCCGCCGTGCGCCAGAACATCGGCAAACGGCGTCACCCCCGGCTCCGGCCCGCGCAGCCGCACTCCGATGAGCATCAGGCCGGCCGGCGGCGGGGCGATTTCGTGCAAGCGGTCGAGCCGCTCGGCATCGAGGAATACGGCCTTGGGCGCCGAGTCCGCCAGTGCATAGGCCATTTCCTCGGGCGTCCACCACGCATTCATGCCAACGACAGCGATGCCGGTGGAGACACAGGCCCAATAGATCAGCATCCATTCGGGATAGTTGCGCATGGCAATCGCCACCCGGTCGCCGGGTCTGATGCCCTGCGCTGCCAGCCAGGCCGCGATGGCGTCCACACGGGCGTGGGCTTCGGCATAGCTCAGCCGCTCCTCGCCATAGACCAGGTAGGTGCGGTCGGCGAACGCGTGCGTTGATTGCCACAGCGCCCGCACATCGGGCAGCGCATGGCGATAAGCGCGCACCGGGATGCCATTGACGTTGACATGAGCGATCTCGAACGCGCCCCCGGGCCCCGTCAGCTCGTCGCGCGCCTGCGCCAGTTCCGTGTAGTGCATGGCTCTCCCCAGACCATAGTGCCTGACCGAGAGTGATACACGCGATCCGGCGCGCGGAAAGCTATCTAGAGCCAGCGGAAGCGCCATCGCCCGCCGCGCCCGCCCTGTCACGGCCGGTGACAGCAAGAAAGCCGCCAAAGGCCTGCGGCTGATGCCCGACACGGGGTCGGGCCGACTCCGCCGGTTTCACGATCGAGCCGATTCAGCAAAATCAAAAAGGTTCCATAATTATAAGTAAAAATATTTTTTCTATACAATGGAACCAAATAGATTTTCGTGTATCTGCTCTCTATATGAACGATATGTTCATTATCAGAATCAAAAAGTGTAAAGAGATTTTACACTTTGCAAATTGACGAAATATTCAGTTTCAATCTTTATAGTGCATTAACCATTAATATTCGATTGGCACGATATTTGCATGGTGTTTTGCGGCGCTGGACAAGGACGCGGTCGTATCGGCCGAATTTTTTCGTTCTGGCACCATTTCATGGAGTGAAGTGCATGTTGAAATCTCCACGCCTCGCATTGGCCACGGTCTTTGCCGTGGTCGGGCTCTCCGCCGCGCCGGCGCAAGCGGTGCTCACGACCTTCGCCAATTTCACCGGTATCAATTCCGTGTCCGGCGTTCGTTTCCAGAACAGCGCTCCCGACGATGTCAGCGGCACCACCGGCTCGCTGTACACCATTGATCCGCTGACGAGTGTGCCGGGCTCCCGCCTGGTCAGCTTCTCGTTCCTGCCGCCGGCGCTTGCCGCGTCCATTACCAATGTCCTGGCATCGTTTACCTTGCTGTCCAGCACGGCGTCGCCGGCCCAGACGGTCGGCGTCTTCACCCTCCAGCCCGGCCTCGCTGGCGGCTTCTCGTTCCTGTCGACCAGCGCAATCTCGGTCGGCGGGACCAACTACGCTGCTGGCGCGAACCTGCTCTCGGGCACGTTCACCGATGTCAGCATCTCGGGGCAGACCAATGCCTCGGCCGCGGCCTACAACGGTTCGACCGGCGGTGGTTCGACCATCTTGTTCACGTCGGATTTCGTGAGCTTCGTGCCCAATAGCGACTTTGACATGTCGATTTCGCTGACCTCGCTGGCGCCGCTGCTGTTCGCCAACCCGGGCGCCGCTTTGCGCTCGTTCCAAGCCTACAGCACCGGCAGCTTCTCCAGCGACCCGGAAGCGATCGTCGTCGGCGGCGTTCCTGAACCGTCGGTCTGGGCCATGCTGATCGCCGGCTTCGGCCTCGTCGGCTTCCAGGCCCGTCGTCGCCGCATTGCGGCACTGACCACCGCTGCCTGATCCTGCCGGGCGGCGCCAAAACACCGCCCACAGTTTCAAGCGCGCCTTTCGGCGGCAGGCCCTTCAGCCTGCCGCCGATTGGCGTTGAAAGACCCTTGCTGCCGGAGGCGAGAACCTCACCTCAAGATCAGGCGGCGGCCCTTGCCGCCAGCCCCGGCCATTTCGCCCACAGCGCCGTCCGGCGGGTTGCGACTTCACCGCGCGCCTTGTCCTTCACCGGGCCGAACCCGCGCACGTCCATCGGCAGTTTGGCGATGGCGATGGCGAGGCCGATGTTGGCGGGGTTCACGTCGGTGCAGAGGCGATCGATGTCGGCCTCAAACGCCGCGATGTCGGCGCGTTCGTGGCGGCGTTCTTCGCTGTAGCCGAAGATGTCGAGCTTGCTGCCGCGCAGGCCCTTGAACTTGGCGAGCACCCCGAACGCCTTGAAGATCCACGGACCAAAGCTGATTTTCTTCGGGCGGCCGGTGGCGGGATCGGTGCGGGTGATCAGCGGCGGGGCCAGCAGCACGCGCGGTTTGCCGCCGGCGAATTGGGCGGAATATGCCGCTTCGAAACGGCCATCGCTGTACAGGCGGGCGACTTCATATTCGTCCTTGTAGGCCATCAGCTTGTAGAGGCTCTTGGCCACCGCTTCGCCGAACGCATCGCCGCCGGCAGTGCGGGCCTTATCGACCTGAGCGCGGAAACGGGTGGCGTAGGCGGCGTCTTGGTAGAGTACCAGATCGGCCTCGCGCTTGGCGATCATCTCGTCGAGCGTGGTGGCGGGCGGTTCGGGCTGTGGCCCCTTGGTGGCTTCCACCAGCGCCAGCACCTGATCGGGGCGGGTGGCGAGCAGGCGGCCCAGCGCAAACGCCTTCTTGTTGAAGGGGATGGCGACGCCGTTGAGATCAATGGCGGCTTCGATGCTCTCGCGCTTCAGCGGGATCAGACCCTTCTGCCAGGCATAGCCCATCAGCAGGATGTTGCTGCCGATGGCATCACCCAACAGCGCCGTGGCCACCGTATCGGCGGCGATGAAATCGCAGGCGTTGGGGTTGCTGGCCTTGCGGATGGTGCGTTCCACCTGCGCACTGTGGAAATCGAAATCGCGGTTGCGCACGAAATCGGATGTGGGCGCGATATCGGCGTTGGCGATCACGGCGGTACGGTCCGGCACCATCAGCGTCTGGGTCGGCTTGTCAGCCGCGACCACAGCATCGCAGGCCAGCACGACATCGGCGCTGCCGGCCATGATGCGCGGGGACAGCAGATCATCGTTGGACCCGGCGATGCGGACATGCGCATAAACCGCGCCGCCCTTCTGGGCGAGGCCGGCCATGTCAGCCGTGGTGCTGGCCAGGCCTTCGATATGGGCGGCGGTGCCGAGCAGCGCCGACACGGTGAGCACGCCGGTGCCGCCGATGCCGGTGACCATGATGTTATAGCCATGGCCGGGGGCCGGGATGATCGGATCGGCAACGCCATCAAGGGTGAAATCCGCCTTGGATTTCTTCACCTCGGCATCGTCCACCGTCACGAAACTGGGGCAGAAGCCTTTGACGCAGCTGTAATCCTTGTTGCAGCTCGATTGGTTGATGCGGCGCTTGCGGCCGAATTCGGTTTCCAGCGGCTCAACCGAGACGCAGTTGGATTGCACTGAACAATCGCCGCAGCCTTCGCAGACTGCCGGGTTGATGAACACGCGGCGGGCGGGATCGACCAGCTGCTTGCGTTTGCGGCGGCGGCGCTTTTCAGCGGCGCAGGTCTGATCGAAGATGATCACCGTGCAGCCCGGCGTGGCGGCGAATTCCTGGGAGATATTCTCCAGTTCGCCGCGATCGAGCAGGCGCACGGCAGGCGGGATGGTGACGCCCTTGTAGCGATCAAGGTCCTCGGTGAGGATGACGACCTTCTTCGCATGTTCGGCCAGCATCTGCGCGGCGATCTGGTCCACGCCCAGTTCGCCGTCATGCTTCTGCCCGCCGGTCATGGCGACAGCGTCGTTGTAGAGGATCTTGTAGGTGATGTTCACACCCGCCGCGATCGACTGGCGGATGGCGAGCAGGCCGGAGTGGAAATAGGTGCCGTCGCCCAGATTGGCGAAGACGTGCTTTTCACCGACGAACGGCGCTTCGCCCACCCAGGTCACGCCTTCGCCGCCCATCTGGGTGAAGGTTTCGGCGCGGTCCATCCACAGCGCCATGATGTGGCAGCCGATGCCGGCCAGCGCGCGCTGGCCTTCCGGCGCCTTGGTGGAGGTGTTGTGTGGGCAGCCGGAGCAGAAATAGGGGCTGCGCTTGACCGGGGTGATGTGCGCGGCGGATTTGCCGGCCTGATCGCGGAAGAAGGCGAGTGCGCTGCGGATGCGATCGGTGTCGTGGAAATGCTGCAGGCGCGCGGCGATCACATGGGCGATGACGCCGGGTGAAAGTTCGTTGTCCGGGCTCAGCAGCCATTCGCCGCTCTCGTCATGCTTGCCAACCACGCGCGGGCGGACGGATTCGCGCCAGTTGTAGAGCTGCCATTTCAGCTGATGTTCGACGAATTCGCGCTTTTCCTCGATCACGAGGACTTCATCGAGGCCTTCGGCAAAGGCGCGGATGCCGTCCGGCTCCAGCGGCCACGGCATGCCGACCTTGTAGACCTTCAGGCCGATATCGGCCGCCACGCGCGCATCGATGCCGAGTTCGTCCAGCGCTTCCATCGTGTCGGCAAAGGCCTTGCCGGTGGAAACGATGCCGATGCGGGGTTTGGGCGAATCCCACACCACGCGATCGATGCCGTTGGCCTTGGCAAAGGCCATGGCGGCAAAGCCCTTGTAACGTTGCAGGCGGGTATCTTCCTCGCGCCAGATGTCGCCGGGGCGGATGTGGACGCCGCCATCGGGGAATTCGAACTGCGGGATGATGATGGAACGGTTCTCGTGCGCCAGATCGACGGTGGCGCTGGTTTCCACCGTATCGGCGGTGGCCTTGAAGCCGACCCAGGTGCCGGCAAAGCGGCTCATGGCCAGCCCAAGCAGGCCATATTCGACGAATTCATGCACCGACGCGGGCGCCAGGAACGGCACAAAGGCGGCCTGGAAATTATGGTCGCTCTGGTGGGGCAAAGTGGAGGATTTGGCGCCGTGATCATCGCCGACGATGGCGAGCACGCCGCCATGCGCCGACGTGCCGGCGGCGTTGCCGTGCTTCAGTACATCCATGGCGCGATCAAGGCCGGGGCCCTTGCCGTACCAGATGCCGAAGACGCCATCGCGCTCCGCCTTGGGGTTGAGCGCAACGTGCTGGCTGCCCCAGACGGCGGTGGCGCCCAGTTCCTCGTTCACGCCGGGAACGAAGTGAATATCCTGTTCCTTCAGCCACTTCTTGGCGCGCCAAAGCTCCTGGTCATACCCGCCCAGCGGCGAGCCGCGATAACCGGAAATGAAACCGCCGGTGTTCAGCCCGGCGGCGGTGTCGCGCCATTTCTGCACCAGCGGCAGCCGCACCAGCGCCTGCACGCCCGACATGAACACGCGGCCTTCGCGGAAGCGATATTTGTCTTCGAGGGAAACAGGGGGAAGGCCGGCGACCATGGCGTCATGCTCTTTGTGTAAATTTGATATGGGTCAATAATACTGACCTTTCTTGGCCGATGCAAGACCGCATGCGCGACACTCTGCCCACCTTGGTGCGACCATCTTGTCATGAACCGAAAACGGGGTTGGGCGTATGTGGTTAACGGAGGGTATCTCCCCTCCGGAACAAAAGGTCCATCATATGATGAAAACGCTTTTGCTCGGCGCCTTTGCGCTTGCTGCCGTGGCTGCCCCCGCCACCGCGGCGACCTCATTTCGTACCGTCTTGCTTGGCGCCAATGAAACCGTGCCCAACAACAGCCCTGCCACCGGCATCGGCACACTCAGCCTGAGTGCCGACAATCGCTTTGCGCAGATCGACATCAGTTTCACCGACCTCACCGCGCCGATCACCATTGGCCATGCCCATTGCTGTGCCCTGCAGGGCGCCAACGCCGGGGTGGCCATCGATTTCCTGCCGCCCCTCGTTTCCAGCGGCAGCTTCAGCCGGCTCTATGATCTGACGTTGGCCAGCACCTACACCGGCGGTTTCATCACCGGCAGCGGCGGCACAGTCGCTGCAGCCCAGGCGCGTTTCCTGGGTGCGCTCGATCTGGGTCAGGTCTACTTCAACCTGCACACCTCCACCTTCCCCGGTGGCGAAATCCGCGGCAACCTTTCGATGGTGCCTGAACCGTCGAGCTGGGCGATGCTGCTGGCCGGCTTTGGCCTGGTCGGTGCGGTCGCCCGCCGTCGCCGTGTTGCGGTGGCCTGATCACACATGATTTCGGCAAACCGGGCCGCGCGTGATAGCGTGGCCCGGTGAACCCGTCGCCGATCACTCCATCTGCGCTGACAATCGCCAGCTATAATATCCACAAGGCCGTGGGCAGCGATGGCCGGTGTGCACCCGAACGCATTCTGGATGTGCTCGATGAAATCAGCGCCGACGTGGCACTGCTGCAAGAGGCAGACACGCGGCTGGGCTTGCGTACCTCGGTGCTGTCCGATGCCCTGCTGGCCGCCCGCGGCTGGCTGGCGGCGCCACTGGGCCAGCAACACCATGAAGGCCGCGCCGCGCTGGGTTGGCATGGCAATGCCATTCTGGTGCGCGGCGAAGTTCGACTGACGCACAGCCACCGCATCACCCTGCCATGCCTCGAACCGCGCGGCGCTGTGCTGGCCGATATCGCGCATGGCAATCACGTCGTGCGGCTTGTCGGCGCGCATCTTGATCTTTCGGGCCTGGCCCGCGCCCGCCAGATGCACGCCATCATCGACGCGGTGGCGAAGGCGCCGGGCAATCCGCCGGAGCTGGTGATGGGCGATTTCAATGAATGGCGAAAGGGCGGCGCGGCGCTGGCGGCGTTGGCGCGGCACTGGCGTGAAGTGGCGCTGGGCCCCAGTTTCCCGGCGCGGCTGCCGATTGGCCGGCTGGACCGGGCCTTTGCCCATCACGCCCTGCACGTGGCGGAAGCCGGCGTCCACGCCTCGCCACTGGCACGCGTCGCCTCGGATCATCTGCCGATCTGGGTACAGCTGGCGGCATGACGGCGGCGCTGGCCCGATTGTGCGACGCGCACGCCGGCCAGAACGGCGTGCAACTGCTGGATGATGGCCCGTTGGCGCTGGCGGTGCGCATCGCGCTGGTGCGGCGCGCGCAGGCCAGCATCGACGTCCAATATTATATCTGGCGCGATGATGTGGCTGGCCGGCTGCTGCTCGATGAATTGGCCGCGGCGGCCGCGCGCGGGGTGGCGGTGCGGCTGCTGCTCGATGATTTCGGCTGCGCGGCTATCGAGCATCTGCTGGCGGCGCTGCCCGGCCTTGATGTGCGCCTGTTCAACCCCGCCCGCCTGCGCTGGCCACGCTGGCCCAATGCGCTGTTCGATTTTGCCCGCCTCAACCGCCGCATGCACAACAAGAGCCTGACGGTGGACGGCATCGCCACCGTTATCGGCGGCCGCAACATCGGCGATGAATATTTCGATGCCGGCCATGTGGAACTGGCGGCCGATCTTGATGCGGTGGCCATTGGCGCGATTGCCGGCGAAGTGGCCGCCTGTTTTCAGCGCTACTGGGATTGCCCTGAGGCCGTGCCGCTGGGCCGGCTGGTTCGTTCGGGCGCAAAACCCTTGCCGCCGGCCCCGCCTGTTGACCGGCGTGCCACCTATTTGGCCGCTGCCGCCAGCCCGGAGACGCTCGCCCTGCTGGATGAAACGCAGGATTTCGAATGGGCGCCGGTGCGCATGCTCAGCGATCCGCCCGAAAAGATCAGCGGCACGGTGGCCGAGGCGCAGCTGATGCTGCCGCGACTGCTGGCCACGATGGCATCGGCCCGGCAGCGCCTCCTGCTGGTTTCGGCCTATTTCGTGCCCACCAGGGCCAGCAAGGCGCTGCTCTGTGATCTGGCCGGGCAGGGCGTGCAGGTTGATGTGCTCACCAACTCCCTGCTGTCCAACAATGTCGTGCTGGTTCACGCCTTTTATGCGCCGTGGCGAAAGCGCCTTCTCGCTGCCGGGGTGCGGCTGTGGGAAATGCGCGGGGCTGAGGGGGAACGCGCCACGCTGGGCCTGATCCCGCGCCGTCTGCGCCGCCGCCGCCCGGCCACCAGCTTCTTTCGCGCCAGTGCCGGCGAACTCCACGCCAAAACCTATGTCGCCGATGGCCGCTGGCTGTTCGTCGGCTCGATGAACGTCGATCCGCGTTCGTGGCGGCTCAACACCGAAATGGGCTTCGTGATCGATTCACCGCGGCTGGCCAGCACGCTCGAAGCCGCGCTCGACGCCGGCCTGCCGCGCTTTGCCTGGGCGCTCGAACTGCACGAAGGCCAGCTTGGCTGGCGCGAGGATGATCAGCTGATCCAGCCCGAACCCGGCACCACCACCCTGCAGCGTCTGGCATTGCGGCTGCTCGGCCTGTTGCCGCTCGCCGGCCTGTTCTGATCCGGCCCGATCTGGCACTATCATGCCGTCGCTTTTGGGGGAGGCCGGTCATGATCATATCTGCACGCCATCTGCTGTTGCTCACCGCCCTGCTGGTGCCTGTCACTGCCAGCGAACCGGCGCTTTCGCCTGCGCTGCTCGCCGCGCTTGATCCCACCACCCAGGCGCAGGCGCTGTGCGGGCCGCGCCGCGCCGGCCCCAGCCGCGCGCTGCTGGCGGCCGCCGCCATCGCCGCACCGGCCAGCGAGACGGGCGGCGTGCCCTATCTGGCCGATCTTGCCGCCATCCGCCTGTCGTTGGGGCCTGTCCAGCCGCAAGCGCGGCGCTGGTTCACGCAGGGGCTGATGCTCAGCTATGGCTTCAATCACGCCGGCGCGGTTGCCTCCTTCCGCCGCGCGCAGGCCCTCGCGCCGGATTGTGCGCTGTGCTGGTGGGGCGAAGCGATGGCATTGGGCCCCAATATCAACGCGCCGATGGACGGGCGGGATCGCCCGGCGGCGCTGGCAGCGCTGGACCGCGCCATGGCCCTGAGAGACCGCGCCGGCCCGAAGGAGCAAGCGCTGATCGCCGCGCTCGCCACCCGCTATTCGCGCGACGAGGGTGCCGACCGCGCCGCGCTCGACAAGGCCTATGCCGATGCCATGCTGGCGGTCGCCGCACGCTGGCCGGCCGATGACGAGATTGCCGCCCTCGCCGCCGAAGCAGTGATGGACACAAGCCCGTGGAATTACTGGCTGCCCGATGGCAAGCCGGTGGGCAACAGCGGTGAAGCCGTGCGGCTGCTGGAGACTGTGCTCCGCCGCAATCCCGGCCATGTTCAGGCCGCGCATCTCTATATCCACATGCTGGAACTGCCCGATCCAGCCCGCGCCGAAGCCGCGGCGGACCGGCTGGCCCGCGCCCGCAATATCCGCAATGCCGCGCATCTGGTGCACATGCCTGCCCATATCTGGCACCGGCGCGGTCGCTATCAGGATTCGATCCGCGTCAACATCGAAGCCGCCCGTGCCGATGAAGCCTGGATTGCCGCCACGGGTGACAAGGGCATGCTGCGCTATGGCTATTATCCCCACAATGTCCATTTCATCGTCACCTCGGCCCTGATGGCCGGCGACATGGCGA
>JAIXQM010000119.1 GCA_027485735.1 Sphingomonadales bacterium
AGGATGCGGTCCACGGCCGACTGGTAGCGCCAGTTCAGGGCGATATCGACCGTCCACGGCGTGCGCCAGGTGGTGGTGAGCGAGTGGCGATAGCGGAAGCGCGGCAGTTCGCACTGCAGATCATATTTGCCCACGCAGTTGGCGGTGAAGCCGCCGGCAATCGGCGTCGTCTTGAAGGCGAACAGATAGGTGGCGGCATAATTCCAGTTCAGCCGGCCCAGCCCGCCAATATCGTGGGCATAGTTGATCTGCGCATCGATGCCCGACGTGGACAGGCCGGCGATGTTCTGCGTGCGCTGGTCCACGAACGACGGCGGTTCACCCCGGAAGGTGAGCGAGCCGTCGGGGCCGCGGTTGATCAGGCTGCAGAATTCCGGCGCGCCCGAATCCAAACAACGCTCGATGGTGAACACCGCCGGCACTGTGCCCACGGCTTCCTTCACCCGAATGTTGAAATAATCGAGGCTGATCGAAAGATTGCTGACAAAGCTGGGCTGGAACACCGCGCCCAGCGTGACGGTATCGGCCACTTCCGGCTGCAGATTGGGATTGCCGCCGGTGCGGATGTTCACCTGCGCGCCCGAGGGCGGGATGGCGCCATATTGCGCCGCCGACACACCGGTGCGCTGGCAGGCGCTGAGCGGCCGGGTTGGCGCCTGGCTGGTGCCGGTGAAGCCGGAGCAAGGATCGGCCACGTTGGCCAGACCGGTGTTCACCGGCAGGAACAGTTCCAGGATGTTCGGCGCGCGGATGGCGCGCTGATACTGGCCGCGCAGCCGCAGTTCCTTCACCGGCGCCCAGCTGATGCCGAGCGCATAGCTGACCGGCGCGAATTCACCGCCGCGCACGCCGGTGAGATTGTTGCGTGATTTATATTCCGAACGCCGCACAGCACCGGTGAGCGCCAGCGATTCAAAGAACGGCCGGCCCTGCACCAGCGGGATCGACGTTTCCGCAAAAAATTCGGTGATCTGCGTCTGGCCATCGCCGGGCAGCAGCGCGCCGGCACCGGCCAGCAGCTGGCCCGATGAAGCGGTGGCATCCGGGCGAGTAACAAGCGTTTCCTTGCGATATTCGGCGCCGATCAGCAGCGAGATGCCATCTTCCGCCCACGGGCTGGCAATGCCGAAGGCACCCAGATCGGATTGCAGCGTGCCGCCGAACATCACCTGGCTGGTCTTGCCGCGGGTCAGCGTGGGCGTGTCGAGATAGGCCCGCAGGCGCGGATCGTTGGTGCCGTTGGGATTATAGTTGGTGATGAACGGCACGCAGTTGCGATCGGTGCCCGCCACCGCGACGCGGCAGGCGGGCTGGCCGGTGGCCGGATCGGTGATGATATCAAGCGCGTTCAGCAGCGGCGTACGGGTGACATTGTTGGTTTGCAGGCGATCAAGCGAGGTTTCCGCCCACTGGCCGAACACGTCGAACTTCACATTTTCGGCGATGTCGCCCTTCACGCCATAAACGGTGCGGAAGTTGGTGAGCGTGCGTTCATCGGTGCGCGGGCCGCCTTCGACGAAGCGGCGCTGCACCTGCGCCTGCACATAACGATCATTGTCCACGTCACGCGGCCATGGGCCAGTGAGCGAAGCGCTGCCGCAGAACAATTGGCGCATCTGCACCGTCAGCACCGGGTTGTCGCAGTTCACGCGGGTGATTTCCGAACCAAAGCCGCCCGATGGCGCGATGATCTGCGGCGATGTCGATTTGGTGAAGCCGAATTCGGCATAGGCTTCGATGCTGTCAGTCAGCTTGTAATAGCCGCTGAAGCCGGCGTTGATGCGCTCAACCTGGCGGCGCAGCGGGTTGAACGGGTTGAAGTTGAAGCTGTTGGTGCCGTCGCGCACCGATCCATCGGGCTGCAGCGCCAGCGCAGCCGACGTGCGCGGATTGCCGTTGGCATCCAGCAGGATGCTGCCATCGGTGTTGCGCAGCGGTATGGCCGTGGTGGCGCCCGGCGCGAACACCGGCGTCAGGATGAAGTTGGTCGGGAATGGGCCCGTGGGGGCACCCAGGCAGATGGGGTTGGGGTTTGCCCCCAGGCTGAGCGCGCACTGGGAAAAATCACGCTCCGACTGGTTCAGGCCATCGTTGCGCATGTAACGGATATAGCCCGTGACATTGCCGCGGCCCTCACCCAGCGACGCGCCAAACACGGCGGAGACATCGAACGTCGGGTTGCCGGTGTCACTGCCCGTCCTGGGCGTGATGCCGGCCGCAATCAGGCGCTGCTGCGCGTCGAGGCTGTTGTTGTTGGACTGGTTGAAGCCGAACAGGCCATCGATTTCAAAGCCGGTGAAATCCCGCTTCATGATGAAGTTGGCGACGCCGGAAACAGCGTCGGAACCATAGACGGCCGATGCGCCGCCGGTAACGACTTCGACGCGCTGGATCAGCTGGGCCGGGATCAGGTTGATATCCGAAGGATAGCCGCCGGGCGTGGGCGAGCCGGGCGGCAGGCGCTTGCCGTTCATCAGCACCAGCGTGCGGATCGAACCCAGGCCGCGCAGATCGAGCGTGGAGGTGCCGTTGGCGCCGTTGGCAAAGCTGGTATCCTGCGCGCGGGTGAAGGCCGGCAGGGTGTTGAGCAGATCGATGGTATCAACCGCGCCAACCACGTCGAACGCCTGTTCGGTGATGGTCTGCACCGGGCTGGAAGAAACCACGTTCTTCGATGTCAGCCGAGAGCCTGTCACCGTGATGGTCTCGGGGGCCTCTTCCGCAGCAACGGCGGCCACGTCCTTCGATTCCGCTTGCTGCGCCAGGGCTGAATTGGCGGACACCAGCATCATTGCCGAAATGACTGTCGACGACAGCAGAGTGCGACGCGAATTACGTTCCGACATTTGCCTGTTCCCCTCTTCAGGGCCGAACCCGGCACAGGGTTCAACCCGTTGATGCCGCACAATGATCGTCCGTCAGGCCCGCAAATTCCCATACGCGAACCAGTGTTCGCTATGTGAATGCGAACGCGCTGATGTGTCAAGGGTGTTACGGAACAGGGACAATGCGAACACATGGCGGTGCAGTGACGTTAGCGCCAAGGGAACCGGACACCAGGCAGCAGCGTCAAGGGTTAATTTCATTAAAATATTGATTTATAGAGTTTTTATGGCAATGCTAATGGCAAGACATGCTGCCGCCACCGCACCAAATGCGCGATTGCACCGGCGATCTTGTACCGATTATCGGGCGATCGCCGCTCAATATCACGTTCGTATCGCGAACATATTACCAAAATACGAACATCATCCGGGCAAGCAATGGCTTGCTGCTTTCATGTCTGTTACCGCCAACAGCCTGAAAACAGGGCCTGCCAGGCCCTAGATCCACGTCTCCAGCCGCGTGTTCATCACCAGCTCTGCAACAGAGGAACTGTTCGGCAGCCGCAGCAGGAACGACACGGTTTCGGCAAGGGTTTCCGGCGCGATCCGGTCCTGGCGCGGCGTGACCCCGGGAATGCCGGCAATCAGGTCTGTATCGACGGCCCCCGGGCACAGCGCTGTCGCCCGCACGCCGCGTTCCCAACCGGCAAATTTCGCCGCCTGGGTCAGGGCCATCACGGCATGCTTGCTCATCGTGTAGCCAATCGAAACGCCGGGGCGGTAGCGCTTGCCATCGGTCGACGCGATATTGATGATGCGGCCGTTGCCCGCCTCAGCCAGATGCGGCAGCGCGTGGCGGATCAGCCGGAACGGCGCCTTCACGTTGACGGCCCACACCTCGTCAAGAACGGCCTCGTCCCCGGTCTCGAAATCGATGGCGCGCAAGATGCCGGCATTGTTGATCAGCGCGTCGATCCGCCCGAACCGCGCCGCCGTGGCGGCCACCCAATCGGCGGCTGACTCCGCTTCGAGCGCGTCGAAGCGGTGGACAAGGATGCGCTCCGGATCGAAGCC
>JAIXQM010000123.1 GCA_027485735.1 Sphingomonadales bacterium
AAGGCCTTCTGGCCATCGCTGCCGCCGTTTCCGCTGTTGCATGTGGACAGCCTGTGGGAATTTGCGGCCATGGGCGCGTTTCGCGACACGCTGATGCCGGCGCTGGGCATCGATATGCGCGTCCACGTCAATGAAGAAGGCGCGGCGCGCGACATCAACCCCTTCGTCCACGGGTCGGCGCTGCACACCGAAGTGATGCGCACCACCGGGCTGCTGCAAGCGCTGACCGGCGGCGGTTTCGATGCAGCCATCGGCGGCGGCCGACGCGACGAAGAGAAATCCCGCGCCAAGGAGCGCATCTTCTCGTTCCGCGACGCTCACCAAGGCTGGGATCCGCGCCGGCAGCGGCCAGAATTCTGGCGCACCTACAACACGCGGGTGGGGCCGGGGGAATCCATGCGCGTCTTCCCAATCTCCAATTGGACCGAGCTCGACGTGTGGCGCTATATCGAGGCGGAAGAGATCCCGGTGGTGCCGCTCTATTTCGCAGCGGAGCGCCCCACAGTCGTGCGCGATGATGTGCTGCTGATGGTGGATGATGATCGCCTGCCGCTGCAGCCCGGCGAAACGCCGGTGATGCGCCGCATCCGGTTCCGCACGCTGGGCTGCTACCCGCTCACCGGCGCGGTGGAGTCCGAAGCCGAAACGCTGGCCGATATCGTGGCGGAAATGGCCGATACCCGCACATCCGAACGACAAGGCCGGGTGATCGATCGCGACGGCGATGGATCGATGGAACAGAAGAAACGGCTGGGGTATTTCTGATGAGCGCGACCCTCAACCGGGATGGCGTGCTGCGCCTGATCACCTGCGGATCAGTGGACGACGGCAAGTCCACGCTCATCGGCCGCCTTCTGCACGACAGCCAGGCCATCATGGACGACACACTGAGCACGCTGGCCAATGACAGCCGCAAGCATGGCACCACCGGCGGCGAGATCGATTACGCGCTGCTGCTCGACGGCCTGGAGGCCGAGCGTGAGCAGGGCATCACCATCGATGTCGCCTGGCGCTTCTTCGCCACACCGCGCCGCCGCTTCATCATCGCCGATACGCCCGGCCACGAACAATATACGCGCAACATGGCGACCGGCGCCTCCACCGCCGATCTGGCCATCATTCTGGTCGATGCCTCCAAGGGCCTGCTGCCGCAGACGCGTCGCCACAGCTTCATCGCGTCGCTGATGGGCATCGGCCACATCGTGCTGGCCGTGAACAAGATGGACCTGGTGGATTTCGACGAAGCCCGCTTCCGCGCCATCGTCGATGAATACTGCGCCATCGCCGAACGCTTGGGCTTTCCCGGCTTCACCGCCATCCCGATGGCCGCCCGCGCCGGCCTGAACCTCGCCAGCCCCGCTGCCGAGATGCCCTGGTATCAGGGCCCCACCTTGATCGCGCATCTGGAAAGCATCGAGCTCGCTGCGACCGATGCCTCCGGGCCATTGCGCTTCCCCGTGCAGTGGGTGAACCGGCCCGATGCCCATTTCCGCGGCTATGCCGGCACCATCGTCGCTGGCCAGGTGAAGCCCGGCGACCCCATCGTCACCGCCCGCTCTGGCAAGGCCAGCAAGGTCGCCCGCATCGTCACCGTCGATGGCGATCTCCCCCACGCCGGCCCGGAAGCCGCCGTCACACTGGTGCTGGAAGACGAAATCGACATCTCGCGCGGCGACATGCTGGTCAGCCCCGAAAGCCGGCCCAATGTGGCCCAGCAATTCGCCGCCGATCTGATCTGGCTCGATGAGGATGAACTGAAACCCGGCCGCTCCTACCTGCTGAAATCCGGGCCGCTCACCACCCCGGCCTCGGTGACGCTGCTGAAACACCGCATCGATATCACCACGCTGGATGAACGCCCGGCCCGCACGCTGGCCATGAACGAGATCGGCCTCGCCAACCTCGAAACCACCGCTCCACTGCTGTTCGATCCCTATGGTGAATGCCGGGACACCGGCGGCTTCATCCTCATCGATCGTTACACCAACAACACCGTGGGCGCCGGCATGATCCGCCACGCCCTGCGCCGCGCCAGCAACATCCACCTGCAACCGATGACGGTCACGCAAGCCCAGCGCAGCGCCTTGAAAGGCCATCAACCCGCCGTCATCTGGTTCACCGGGCTTTCGGGTTCCGGCAAATCCACCATCGCCAATCTGGTCGAAGCCCGGCTGGCCGCGCTCAGCTGCCACACCTACGCGCTGGATGGGGACAATGTCCGCCATGGCCTCAACCGCGATCTCGGCTTCACCGATGCCGATCGCGTCGAAAACATCCGCCGCATCGGCGAAATCGCCAAGCTGATGGCAGACGCCGGCCTGATCATCACCTGCTCCTTCATCTCCCCCTTCCGCTCCGAACGCGAAATGGCGCGCACGTTGGTGGGCGCCGAACGCTTCATCGAAGTCTTCGTCGATACCCCCATCGAAATCTGCCAGGCCCGCGATCCCAAAGGCCTCTACGCCAAAGCCGCCAGCGGCGAGCTCACCAACTTCACCGGCATCGACAGCCCCTACGAAGCGCCTGAAGAGCCGCAACTGCACATCACGACCAGCACCATGAGCGAAGCCGACGCCGCAGAGGCGATCATCAACTGGCTGCGGGCGCGCGACATCATCGGGTGAAGGTGAAAGAAAGAGGGCCTCCGGCGGGCAGGGGCTCAGCCCCTGCCCGCCGGAGGCCCCTTCAACCTGAAAACACCCTCAGGCCGCCGAGAACCCGGCCAGCCCGCGGCCATGCGCGTCCAGTTCGTTTACCCAGCGGGTGATCAGCGGGCGTTCGTCGGCGGCGATGAAGGGGTTCCAGCTGTCAAGGATCAGCACCGCGCGCAGCTCGTCGGTGGGGTTGTGGGCTTCGTGTTCGATGGTGTCATCGAAGGCGAAGGCCTGGCCTTCGACCCAGGGGCGGGTGTCGTTGCCCACGCGGAACCAGCAGCCTTCGGGCACGATCAGCGGCAGGTGGATGATGCTGCGCACGTTGGTGGCGCCGGTGTGGGGCGGGATGACGGTGCGGGGTTTCAGCAGCGAGAAGAAGGCGGTGGGCCCGCGGCCGGGCAGATCGAACAGCGGCATGCGATCGAGCACGGCGGCGGTGTTGGGGCAGAGCGCGCACATGGCTTCGTCGCGCACGCCATGTTTCAGGAAGAAGCGCGCCGCCCAGGCATCGCTCTTGTTCAGGTCCTTCCACTGGTTCACCGGCACGCCGGCCGGATAATCCACATAGGGCGCAAAGCCTTCGCCGCCCGCCGCCAGCACCGCCTGCAATTCGGCGCGGATCGCGGGCGTCGCGGCTTCCAGCTCGGCCAGCCAGGGGAACAGGTCGCGCTCAAAATACTGGATGGCGGGCAGATAGGGATAATGCAGCGCCAGCGGCTGGTGCACATACACGCGGCGCCGGCCCAGTTGCGCCTCCATGGCGTGGCGCACGCGGGTGGCCGATGCCGGGGAGGCCTGTTCCAATTCATCGGCCATCGCCGCATCCAGCCGTGCAGCGAGCCCATCATTGGCCGCCTGTACCACGCCGGCGGCATGCTGCAGCCCGACTGCAAAGCCCGGCCCGACCTGTTCCCGCGGATCAACCGCCGCCAGCAACCGCTGATAATCCGAAAGCGCGTCTGGCGCGCGGCCTTCATGTTCATGCAGCCGCCCACGCGCCAGCAGGGCATGGGCCATGTACGGATCGCGATCCAACGCGGCATTCAACGCCACCAGCTGTGCCTTGGCATCGCCGCCCAGGGCGTGGGCGTTGGCCAGATTATAATGCAGGATGGCCGCCGACGGATCGGCCTTGACGGCTGCCGCAAATGCGATGGTCGCCGCCTTTGCATCGCCACGCTGCAACGCCTGCATGCCTTGGCTGTTGAGGGCGACGGGATCTTTATTCATGTGGGTGGTGATAGCGCAGTGCGGGGCGATAGACAGCAGAAAAAGGGGAGCCTCCGGCGGGCAGGGTCGCGGACCCTGCACCAGTTTGTTTTGCACCTTTTTTGCCAATAAGCGCTCGTCATGCTGGCGGAGGCCAGCATCCACGGTCGGGCCAGGATATTTGACGTTAGCCAATTCGGCACGATGGATGCTGGCCTTCGCCAGCATGACAATGGTCTTTGAATGAGTACCACCCTGAAACGAAAGTGGGTGCAGGGGCTCAGCCCCTGCCCGCCGGCGGCCTCTTAGTTCTTGTTGAGATTATACTTCATGATCCGCCCATGCCGGCCTTCCCGATCTCGTTCCAGCGCATAGACATCGCCTTGCGGGCCCGGCGGCAGCACGGCGGCGATGGCGGCGTGATCGGCGGCGGACAATCGCAACTTCGCAACGGCCAGAGTGTCCGCCAGATGGCCGGCGTGGCGGGCGCCGATGATGACGGCGGCGACGCCGGGTTGATCGAGCACCCAGCGCGCGGCGACGGCGGAGAGGGGGACGGCGTGGGCTTGGGCGATGCGGTCGAGGACGGACAGCAGGGCCTGGAACGCGTCCCACCCACCGCATTCATCGATGATCAGGCGATATTTGATTAGGCTACGGTTGGTGAGGGTTTCGGCGGGATCCTGCACGCCGAGCCAGCGGGCGGAGAGGAAGCCGCCGGCGAGCGCGCCGTAGCAGATCAGGCCGGTATTGCTGGCCGCTGCGGTGGCGGTGAAAGCACCGGCCGGGCGGCGATCCAGCAGCGAATATTGCACCTGGATGCTGGTGAGCGGCGCGCCGGCGGCGGCGAATTCGGCCAAGTGCGCCGCATCGAAATTGGTGCCGGCGATGTGGGCGATCTTTCCCGCTTGCTGCAAATCCTTGAGATGCAACAGGGCTTCGACGCAGCGCGGCTGGGCATAATCCCACCAATGGAACTGCACGAGATCGAGGCGCTCCATCCCGAGCCGGGCGCGGCTGCGATCGATGATGGCTTCAACGTCGGCGCGCGAGAGGCTGGGCAACAGCGCCAGATCGGGCACGAACTTGGTGTGCACCTTCAACCGGGTCAGCGCGTCGGCGCCGCGGGCGCCCGCCAGATGGCGACGGAAATCGCCGATCATCTCTTCGACGCCGGTATAGATATCGGCGCAATCGAGCGTGGTGATGCCGGCATCGAAGAAGGCGAGGAAGCCATCGTTCAGACTGTCCCGCGCCACCGGCCCGTGATCGCCGGCCAGTTGCCAACCGCCGCGGATCAGACGGGAAATGCTGTAGCCGGGGGCAAGGTCGATGCGCTCCACGCTCATGGTTTCACCGTTGCCGTGGTGTCGCCCCGGCGGAATGTGCGCTTGCCAAGCCGGGTAATCTTCAGTCGCGACGGGCAGTTGGGATCGGGGCAGGCGATTTCAGCGTCGCTGTCCATCCAGTCGTTGGGATCGGTGGCGCGCTGCTTCGCGGCCAGCAACGGCAGCACGGCGGCAAGACTGTAGATCGAAAAACCCTGACCCGGCGGCAGAAACAGCAGTTCGCCGCGCAGTTCGAACCAGTCGCCGGGCTGCGCATTGCACCACAGTTTCGCGCCAGGCGGCGCAATCACCTCCACCTTGAGATCATAGAGCTCGAATTCGTGCGTCATGCCGGCGCTTGTGCACCAGATGCATCAACGAAACCAGAGCACTGGCCAGTACGATGGCTTCGTGCCATCATGCCATCGGGTCGGCCTCTCTGGGGGAACATGATGCTGCGCCCGTTTACTGCCCTGATGATCGCCTGTGCACTGCCGGGCTGTGCCTATCACAGCCTCACCGTGCCGGTGCCCAATCGGGGCGATCAGAATTTGCATCCCGTGGACAGCAACGCCATCGCCTGGGGTGCGCTGGAGGATCCGAAAAAGGCTGAGGCGTGCGTGGGCACCAACAGCATCAGCGACGTGCAGGTGCGCACGTCGCTGTTGCAGTCGCTGGCGACGGTGCTCACTCTTGGCTTCTGGCAGCCGTCCCACATCCGCTATCGCTGCGGCAAGCTGCCGACCGGTGAGGGCGAGATTCCACAATAAGGAGCCCGGCATGGCGCGCATCCTGAAATTTGATGATCGCAGCTGGCACAATTGGCATTTCACCGAGCGTGATGTGCCGATTGCCGGGCGATACGAACTGCACCGCGCCGTCACCGCCAGCCTGTCCGATATGCGGGCCAGCGCCAAGGCCGTGCAGGATTTGATCGGCAAGGCCTTCACCGATCGGCGCCGGCTGCGCGCCCACGGTGCGACCTGGTCATTCTCTGCAGCGCCATCGGTGCCCGGCGGCTGGCCACTGGCAACGGGCTATGCCAACCAGTTGTTTCCCCTGCCAAAAACGCATGTCGATCCGGGATTCAGCGGCGATCACAATGGCTTGGTGCTGTGCCAGACCGGCATTTCGGTGGCCGAACTCAACATGTGGCTGGAACCGCGCGGACGTTCGCTCGCCACCAGCGGCGCGTCGAATGGGCAGACGTTCGTGGGGGCGATGAGCTGTTCCACCCACGGGTCCGCCATCGATCACGGCGCCATTCAGAGCCAAGTCCGCGCCATCCAGCTGATTCCGGGGCCAGACCGCAATCTGTGGATCGAACCGGCATCGCGGCCTGTCACCGATGGACGGCTGGCCAGAGAACTGGGCGCAACGGTGGTGCGCGATGATCGGCTGTTTGCGGCTGCGCTTGTGTCCTTGGGCGCGCTGGGTGTCGTGCATGCGGTGCTGATCGAAAGCGTGCCGCGCTTCCTGCTCGAAAACCATCGGCGAAGGGTGCCGGCCGGGCCAGAACTGCTGCGCGCAATGGCCAGCCTGGGCGACGTCGATTTTGGGGCCTGCAATCTGCCCGGAGCGAGCGGCCGGCGGCCCTTTTTCTTCCAGTCGGTGATCAACGATCATATCGACAAGGGTTTTGCCTATGTCACCTGCGGCTACCGCCGTGATTGGGATTCAGGCCATAATCTGGATTACAGTATCAATCCCAAGCGCAGCCCGGGCTATAATCTGGCAACAGTGGTGGCCAATCTGCTCGATGCTGCGCCGGGGCTGACGCCGGTTATCACCAAGGCCGTACTGGCCGATCAGCTGAGCCCCATCAACGGTCGCGTCGGCAGCTGGGGCCAGAGCTTCAATTTCACCACGCCACGCGCCGGAACCGCTGGGGCCTCGGTGGCGGCGCCGGCGGACCGAGTCCACGACGTGCTAGCGATCTATCATGCAGCGCTGAAGAAAGTCGGCAAGGCGCCCGTGGCTTTTGCCTGCCGCTACGCGCGCCAGTCGCCGGGCAATCTCGCCTTCATTCGCTGGCCGCACAGCGTGATCGCCGACATCGATGGGCTGGATAATGGCGCTGCAAGGCTGGTTATGGCGCAAGCCATAGCCGATTTACGCAACGCCAGGATCCCTCATGCCGAACATTGGGGGAAGCTGAACCAGGCCACCGCCACGAGTGTGCGGGATGCTTATGGCGACGATCTGGAACGCTGGCTGGCCGCCCGGGTCGATCTGCTCGATCGCGAGGGCGAGTACGTGTTTGGCAGCGATTGGCTGGACCGATTGGGGCTGTCCAACCGGCAATTCTGAACCACAAAAAAGCCCCACCGGAGTAAGCCGGCGGGGCTGTTTGTTGGTTGCGGGGGCAGGATTTGAACCTGCGGCCTTCAGGTTATGAGCCTGACGAGCTACCGGGCTGCTCCACCCCGCGTCAACTAGACTAGAGACGACACAAGGCGCCCTTGCGGACGCCTCGGGAAGCTCAAAGACATGTGAATGGATTTACTATTCCTGCTGATTGCCGGCTGCAAGGCCTGGCGGCGACCTACTCTTCCATCGCTTAAGCGAAAGTACCATTGGCGCTGCCTGGTTTCACGGCCGAGTTCGAGATGGGATCGGGTGGGTCACAGGCGCTATGACCACCAAGCCATGAAGCCGGCAAACAGGAGGGGTTTTTGAACGATGTCGTTTGTACAGTGATGTCGTTGATGGTGGAGTCTTCAGGCGTGACCAGAGTAATTAGGACCGGTTAGCTGAATGCATTACTGCACTTACACACCCGGCCTATCAACGTGGTGGTCTTCCACGACTCGATGAGATCTTATCTTGAGGGAGGCTTCCCGCTTAGATGCTTTCAGCGGTTATCCCGTCCATACATAGCTACCCTGCTGCGCCACTGGCGTGACGACAGGTGCACCAGAGGTATGTTCATCCCGGTCCTCTCGTACTAGGGACAACTCCTCTCAAATCTCGACGCCCACGGCAGATAGGGACCAAACTGTCTCAC
>JAIXQM010000036.1 GCA_027485735.1 Sphingomonadales bacterium
GCCGTAATCCGGGGGAACCCCTCAACCCCCGGAGCCGGCCCCTGCATGCTGTCCATCATCGGCCTTGTCGTGCTCATCGTCATGGTGTTTGGCGGTTTTGCCATCACCGGCGGCAGCCTTGGGCCGGTGCTGCACGCCCTGCCGCATGAATTCCTGATCATCGGCGGTGCCGCCGCCGGGGCCACGTTGGTGGCGACCGACATCAAGGGAATCAAGGAGATGGGCGGCGGCCTTGGCAAGGTGGTGAAAGGGCCGAAATACAAGAAGGCCGATTACGGCGCGGCCATCTTCCTGACGGCGCGGCTGATGCGCCTGTTCCGCACCGAAGGGCCAACGGCGGTGGAACCCCATATCGAAGACCCGAAATCATCGAGCATCTTTGCCGAATATCCGCAGTTTGCGGCCGATCATTTCTTCATCAGCCTGGTGACGGATTCGATCCGGCTGCTGGTGGTGTCCACTGGGACCCTCTCCCCCAACGCCGTGGATGAAGTCATCGAAACCCATATTGATACCCATCACCATGCTGCCCTGAAACCGGTGGAACGATTGCAGACCATGTCGGATGCGCTGCCGGCGCTGGGCATTGTCGCGGCGGTGCTGGGGGTGATCAAGACGATGGGCAGCATCGATCAGCCGCCGGCCATTCTGGGTGCGATGGTCGGTTCGGCACTGGTCGGCACGTTTCTGGGGGTGTTGCTCAGCTATGGTGTCGTCGGGCCGCTGTCGGCGCGGCTGAAAGCGGTGATCGATGAAGACAGCGAGATCTACATGGTGGTGCGCCGGGTGATCATCGCCACGTTGAAGGGCCAGCCGCAGCCGTTGGTGATCGAAGCGGCACGCACCTCGATCAGCCCCACCCACCAGCCCAGCTTCAGCGAGATTTTCGACGGCATGCGGACGGCGAAGTGAGTAGCCATGAAGCATGAACCGAACATCGAACCGGAAGTCATTATCAAACGAATGAAAAACCACGCCCATGCCCATCATGGCGGCGCGTGGAAGATCGCCTATGCCGATTTCGTCACCGCGATGATGGCGTTCTTCATGCTGCTGTGGATCCTGGGCGCCACCAACGAGGATCAGCGCAAGGGCATTGCCGATTATTTCACCCCCACGGTGATCCAGATGCAGAACAGCGGCGGTTCCAACGGACTGTTCGGCGGGCGATCCGTCACCGCGCCCGATGGCACGGCAAGCCGCCCGCAAACCACGGGCAAGCGGCCGATCACGGCGGCCGGCAGCGACAGCACGGCGACGCGCCCCGGCAATGGCGTTGGCAGTGAACAGGCCAGCGGCGCCAATGGCCAGGAAAGCGGCAACAGCGGCAAGACCGCCAAGCCCGGCGAGGCTGAAGCCCGGGCCGCCGCCCGCGCGCAGGATGACGCCGCGCTGGACAAGGCGGCCCAACGCATCATGGCCAAGCTGGAAGCCGATCCGACGCTGAAAGGCCTGAAGGGCCAGGTGCGGTTCGTGAAGACCCGCGATGGCCTGCGCATCGACATGGTGGAGCGCGCCGATTTTTCGATGTTCAGCCTGGGGACCTCGGCCCCCACGTCGGCCGCGGGCGAACTGGTACAGACAGTGGCGCATGCGATTGAAGACATGCCCAACGCGTTGACCGTGCGCGGCCACACCGATGCGCTGGGTTTCAGCCGCAAGGACGGCGCATCGAACTGGAGCCTTTCCACCGCGCGCGCCGATGCCACACGGCGGCTGCTGATGGGGGCCGGCATCCCCGGCAGCCGTTTCCGCCGCATCGAAGGCGTGGCCGATACCGATCCCTATGTGAAGGCTAACCCCAGCGATCCGCGCAATCGGCGGATCAGCGTGACCCTGCTGTATCAGGATCCCGCCTGAAACTCATTCCGGCGCCAGCGGGCGGCCTTCGAAACGGGCAATGGCGTGGCTGACCACCTTGTCGAGTGCGTCATTGGAAAAGAAGCCGCCGGGGATCAGGCAGCGTTCGATCAGCACGCGGCGCCAGGCCGCGAAGGTTTCGGCATCGGGCGGCGTGGGATGCTGCCAGAATGTATCGAGCGGGCCCTGGAAGGTGATATCCGCCAAGTCGTAAATGGCATCGCCCAGCACCGCCACCGGCAGGCCCATGGCCAGGCCCAGCGTGCCGGTCGTGCTGTTGATGGTCACCATGCCGCGCGAGCGAGCGCTTATAGCTTCGATATCGCCGCCCACCAGATAATCCACCCTGTCGGCGACCTTGAACTTGGTGGCGATATCGGCCGCGACCTGTTCCCAATCGCGCACGCCGTTATCAAGCGGATGTTCCTTCACCACCAGCCGCACACCCGCCGGGGCGTGGGCGGCAAAGGACTGGATCACGGTTTTCATCGCATCGGCAATGCCCACGAAGGGGGAATGGATGCGAATCTGGGCATCGCTGTCCAGCTGCAGCGGAAACAGGAAATAGGGCGCGCCGGATTGTTCCAGGCGGGTGATCAGCGCCTGCCCGGCCGCCTCGCGTTCACGCTTGCGCCACAATTTGCGGGCCCAGCCCATGCCTTCAACCAGCGGATGCCAGGGGCGGTGATTGTCCCAATGCGGATAATGCCAGCGGCTGAACAGGTCGGCGGCATTATAGGTCAGGCCTTGCAGCGCCCGCCGGCGGAAGGACGACAACACGCGGCTGTGCGGCGGTAGGGGCGGCAACAGTGCGGCGGTGCGGCGGTAATAGTCGGGGTCGCGCGGCAGGCTGGAATGGCCGTTCACGCCGCCTTCTTCCATCGTCACCCAATCCGGGCGCACATAGCCTTCCTCGAATACATGCACGCGCACGCCCAGTTCGCGGCACACATCGCGGGCGGCCATGTGATAATCGCGGCAATCGCCGAACAGCATCACATCGCTCACTGCATGCTGGCGGATCAGGCCGCGCAGGGCATCGGGCCAATCCGCCTTGGTGCCGCGATAATCGATGCCGCCGGGCAAGCGCCAGGTTGCCCGATCACCTCCGTTGAAGTTCACCTTGTGCACGCGGTGGCCGGCGCGGATCAGGCCCTGGCCCAAGCGGCGAAACAGCGGCCCCATCAGGCCCTGCAGCAACAGCACGCTGCGCGGCGCAACCGACTGGCTGAGGGCCTCAGCGGGCGCGGGGCTGGTCATATCAGGCATCAAGGGCGGTCCCGCTCGGCTGAGCCAGTGCTCATACAGGCAGAAGATGGTAACTGTCGACAGGCCAGCGAACGATGGTGCGTGCCGATCATGGTCATGCCTGTTGCCCCGCCCATCATTCCAGGAACCGCCCGCTTTCGTCCAACCCAAACCCGGTCCCTTTTGCCCGGCGTGGATGAACACAGGCATAATGACAGGCCCGTAATCCCCCGCTATGGAGCCAGCTTTGCACGGTTGCACCCCAGCAATCGCCATATGAAAGACACGATGGGTCGCACCTCGCCCTGCCTTGGCCTGATATTTGGCCTGCTGCTGGCGGCATCGCTGCTGGCGGATGCCCTCGTGCGCGAGCGCCGCCTTCGCAGCGTTGCCGGCATTTGGCTGCATCTTTGGATCGTGCTGGCAGTGGCTGGCCTGGTGCAGGCGCTGAGCGGGAATGCGATGGTATCGTCGCTGGTGGCACTGGGGCTGGTTGCCATGCTGGCGCTGGTTTCCAATGCCAAGAACGCCATGCTGGGGGAACCGCTGGTTTTTTCCGATCTGGCGCTGGTGGCCGCCGTGTTCCGTCACCCGCAATTCTATCTTTCGGCCTTGCAGACGTGGCAGTTGGCGGCACTGGTGGCCGGTGCTGCCGGCCTGCTGGCGTTGCTGGCCTGGCAATTCGTGGCCGCAATCCTGCCGCATCTGTCCGGATTGGCCGTACTCGTGGCGGCGCTGCTGACCATCCGGATCAGCCTGATGCTGCCGCCGTGGCGCGGCCTTGCCCTGGTGCCCGATGCCCGCGCCGATCTGGCCCGCCATGGCCTTCTGGCCAGCCTGCTGCTTTATTGGTGGCGCTGGCGGGCCAGCGAAAATCCGGCGCCGTGTTCATCTTCCCTCTCGGCCCCGGCCAGTGCCGAACTGGTGGTGGTGGTGCAATGCGAAAGCTTTGCCGATCCGTCCGAACTGTTCGGCGATCCGGCGCTGACTCTGCCGTTCCTGGCCGCGGCACGGGGCGATGCCTGGGTGCAAGGCAGGCTGCTGGTGTCGGGCTTTGGCGCCTATACCAACCGCACCGAATATGGCGTTATCTTCGGCCGGGACGAAGATGTGCTGGGCTTCCGCCGCTATGATCCCTTCCTCACCGCCTTGGGCGAGGCCAGCCATGCCCTGCCCGCCCGCCTGGCCCGTGCCGGCTGGCGCAGCCTGTTCGTACACCCGCATGATCTGGGCTTTTATAGCCGCGATACCATCATGCCGGCGGCCGGCTTTGCCGAAATGGTCGGGCCTGACGCATTCTGCATGCCGGCCAAGGGCGAACATCGTTATGTGACCGATGCGGCCATCGCCGATGTGATCATGGACCGCGCCCGCAGTGCCGCTGGCCCAACTTTCATCCATGCGGTCACCATCGAAAACCATGGCCCATGGCCGGCCGACAGCAATGGCCATCGGTCCACCGCCTATCTGCGGTTGGTGGCCAAGGGCGATGCCATGCTGGCCCGACTGATCGACGAGATCGCCACCCTGCGCAAACCGGCGATCCTGCTGTTCTATGGCGATCACCGCCCCAGCATTGCCGGCCTGGTCGATCCCGGCGGCAATCGGGACACGCCCTATGTGCTGCTGCGCTTTGGCGCCGACGGCGCGCTGCTCAGCGGTTCTGGCCAACCGCGCGATCTCAGCCCGGCGCAGTTGCACCATTTGCTGGCCGACACGATCACGGCCTGAGTCACGACTTGAGCCGGCGCAGCAGGGCATCGCGGGCAACGCCGGGCAACGCCCGGTCCAGCAGCCGCAGCAAGGCAAAGCGGCGCGGGATGATGGCATGGCCAACCCCGGCCTCGAACGCGGCCAGGATACGGCGGGCGGCTTCTTCCAGCGGCAACAGCAGGGCCCGCGGCACCGGGCGCCCACCGCCCGCCCAATCAATGAAGCCGGGCGATACCAGCGTGATGGTCACACCATGCGGGGCGACCGCCAATCGCAGCGCATCGGCAAAGCGGGCCAGTCCGGCCTTGCTGGCGGCATAGGTGGGTGCGTGCGGCAGCGCATGGAAGCCAGCAGCCGATCCCACCAGCAGGATGCGGCCCCGCCCGCGCGCCACCATGCGCGTGGCCAGGGCGGCCGCCAGCGCCGCCGGGCCGGCGAAATTCACCACCGCCAGCCGCGCCACCTGTTCGGCCGGTTCAACAATCTGCCCTGGCGGCACGGCATCCCCCTGCCCGGCCACCAGCAGCGCTGAATCGATCCTGCCGGCAGAATCGTCAGCCGCGATCGCGGCCAGCGCGGCAGCGGTATCGGCCAAATCGATCTGGCGCAGTTCTACCGTGGCGCCGGCCGCGCGGCAGATGGTGGCGATCAGCGTCAGCCGCGCCATATCCCGGCCCCACAGCAGCAGGTGCGTGCCCGGCGCCGCCAGCCGCCGCGCCAGTGCGCCGCCAATGGCACCCGAAGCCCCGGTGATCAGGATTCGGCGAAGGGCGTGCGCCGTTTCGGACGTGGTTTCGGCAGGGAACGGCGTATCGGGAGACTTACTCATGTCCGGTTCATAGATCAGCAGCCATCAGCTGATAAGCCAAGGATTAGGGGGCAAGATGTTGCATCGCAGCACTTACGGGCTTTTCACGAATTGCCAAAATGTGACAAGCACTTGCCAGAACGTCGCAACTGTTGCCCACTGCGTCGCTTGCAGCTTGACAGTGGCCGCGCCCTCCTGTTGAGACGAACCTCGATGGCGTCCCAACATTCTCGAATCAAACTGTTTGAGAACCGCTGGCTGGAAAAGCTGACGGTGATTGCAGTTCCCGGCTTTTTGGCCCTGTGGGCCGTGGGTTTGCCGTTGATTGCCTGGCGTGCGTGGACCGTGACCGGAGCCGCCCCCGGCCTGGTGCAGCTGCTGGCGCTGGTGGCCGTTGGACTGGTATTGTGGACGCTCACCGAATATGTGCTGCACCGCTTCGTGTTCCATTGGCAGCCGGCCTCGGCGCTGATGGAACAGTTCGTGTTCATCATGCACGGCAATCACCATGCCGTCCCCAATGATCCGCTGCGCAACCTGATGCCGCCGATGGTCAGCCTGCCGGTGGGCGGGCTGGTGTGGGCCGGCTTGGTGGCGCTGACCGGGCCGGCGGGCAACTGGCTGTTTCTGGGTTGGATGAGCGGCTATGTCGCTTATGATCTGGTGCATTATGCCTGCCACCAATGGCCGATGAAGGGCCGGCTGGCGCGGATGCTGAAAACCCACCACATGCACCATCATCATCTGCGTGAAGAGGGCAATTTTGCCATCACCGGCATGATGTGGGATCGCCTGTTCCGCACCCGCGTCATCCGCGAACGGCAAGCCTAATCCATCAGTTGCGCCAGGCTGTGCAGCACCCGGGCATCGGGCGCAGTCGTGCGGGCAGCGTCGAAACCATAGCCCCAATCGACCAGCGCCAACGGCAAGCCGGCGGCACGGGCCGTGGCCACATCCACGGGCGAATCCCCCACATACAGCGTGACGGCCGGATCGGCGCCCAGCGCCGCCAGCGCCAGCCGCGCGCCATCGGGCGCCGGCTTGCGCGGCAGATCCGGCCGCGCGCCAACGATGCTGGTGAAATGGCGCGCGAGATCCAGATCGGCCAGGATCTTTTCACACAGATGCTGCGGCTTGTTGGAACAGATGGCCATAGCAACGCCACCCGCCGCCAGCCCCGCCAATGCATCGGTCACGCCGGGAAAGGCCAGATCGGCCGGCGTGGCCACCACGGCATGGCAGGCGCGGAATTCGGCGATCTCCTGTTTGGGGTCGCGGCAATGCGGGCCCATCACGGCGGCGATCATCGCTTCACCGCCAATCGCATCCATCGCACGGGCCACCGCAGGATCGGCGCGAAACATGATACCGCGTGCCGCCAGCATGGCATCGATAACTGCGCAGGTGATGCGCACACTATCCACCAGGGTGCCATCAAGATCGAACAGGATATGGCGAGGGGTTTTTCCGGTGGGCTGCGTTGCACACATGCAGCCTGCGTCCACGTTCGTGGTGCTGCTGTCAAGAATTGACCGGGCAAGGCGGCGGCAGTAACAGGCCAAAGCAAAGAGGTCGCTCATCAGGACAACAAGAAGATGTTGAGAATGACCAGGGATCTGCATCGGGAAAACGGCCGGCAAGTCATTGCCCTGGAAGCCGATGCGCTGCGCCAGCTGGGCGAGATGATCGACGGCGATTTTGCCGCGGCCGTGGACGAGATATTGGCCTGCAAGCAGCGCATCGTCGTTTCCGGCATGGGCAAATCAGGCCATATCGCGCGCAAGGTTGCCGCCACGCTGGCGGCAACCGGCACCCCGGCGCATTTCGTGCACGCCGCCGAAGCCGCCCATGGCGATGCCGGCATGGTGATGCCGGGCGATGTGCTGCTGCTCTTCTCCAACAGCGGCGATACCGTTGAATTACAACCACTTTATGCCCATGCGCACCGCCTGGGCGTGCGGATGATAGGCGTGTCGCGCAACCGTGATTCGCTGTTGATGCGCAAGGCCGGCATCGGCCTGTTGCTGGCGCCGATGCCGGAAGCCTGCGCCGCCAGCATGGCGCCCACCACTTCGTCCACCATGATGCTGGCGCTGGGCGATGCGTTGGCGGTGGCGACGATGCGGGCGCGCGGGGTATCGCAGGATGATATCCGCGCCCTGCACCCCGGCGGCGACATCGGCCGCCGCAACAGCCTGGTTGCCGACGTGATGCACAGCGGCGACCGCCTGCCGCTGGTTGGCATTGATACGCCCATGCCGCAGGTTTTGGTGACCATAACCGAAAAACGCCTGGGGATGACCGGCGTGGTGGATGCCAGCGGCGAGCTGGTTGGCGTGATCACCGATGGCGATCTGCGCCGCCAGTTGACCAATCTGGCCACAGGATCGGTGAGCGCGGTGATGACCCCGGCGCCCAAGATCATCGAACAGACGGCTTCGGTGGATGATGCGCTGGAAATGATGCGCACCCACCGCGTGACCGTGTTGTTCGTGGTGCCCGAAGCCGGCTCGCACCGGCCGGTGGGTGCCGTGCAGATCTATGATATTGCCAGCGCCCCGCCCTGGGGCCGTTGAACCGATGAAGATTGCAATTGTCATCCCGGCGCGGCTGGCGTCCACCCGCTTTCCGGAAAAGCCGCTGGCACCGCTCATCGGCGCCGATGGCGTGGCGCACCCTGCGATCAGTTACACCTGGGCCGCCGCACAAGCGGCCGCCGCGGCGCTGCCGGGCCAGGTGGAATGCGTGATCGCCACCGATGATGCGCGTATCGCCGATGCCTGCGCTGCAATGGGCATGGCGGTGGTGATGACGCCGGATACGTGCCTGAACGGCACCGAGCGCTGTGCGGCGGCGCTGGCCGGGCTGGCAGCCGTGCCCGACATCGTGGTCAACCTGCAGGGCGATGCGCCGCTCACTCCCGCCGCCATGGTGGCAGCGGTTGTGGAAATGCTGGCGGCGCGACCCGATCTGGCCATGACGACCGCCGTTGTCCCCGCCTCGCCGGCGGTGCTGGCGCATCTGCAGGCCGATGCCGCAGCCGGCCGGGTGGGCGGCACCACGGCGGTGTGCGCCCGCGATGGTCGCGCGCTGTATTTTTCCAAATCGATCATCCCGCACGTGGCGCCCGGCACCACGCCGCTGCAGCCGGTGCTGCTGCATGTCGGGCTTTATGCCTATCGGCCGGCGGCGCTGGCGGATTATGTCGCGGCCGGCCCGGCCCCGCTGGAACTGCAGGAAGGGCTGGAGCAGTTGCGCTTCCTCGATGCCGGGCTGCCGGTGGGCGTGGCGCAATGCGCCGCCCCGGCCTGGGAGATGATCGAACTCAACAACCCGACCGACGTGCCGCTGATCGAAGCCGAACTGGCACGCCGGGCGCTTGCCGAAAGCCGCTGATGCTGCCCAATTTCACCCGCGCTCCCGGTGCGCCGCCCTTCCTGATCGCCGGCCCCTGCGTGATCGAGAGCGAGGCGCTGTGCCTTTCGATTGCGACACGCCTGAAGGCGATGGGCGAGGAACTGGGCCTGCCGGTGATCTTCAAGGCCAGTTTCGACAAGGCCAACCGCACCAGCGTCAACGGCTTTCGCGGTCATGGGCTGGAAGAAGGCCTGCGCGTGCTGGAGAAGGTGCGGCGCGAGACCGGCCTGCCAGTGCTCACCGATGTGCACTTGCCAGATCAGGTGAAATCCGTTGCTGAAGTCGTTGATATGTTGCAGACACCGGCCTTTCTGGCGCGCCAGACGGATCTGATCACCGCCGCCGCTGCCAGTGGCCGGCCGGTCAACATCAAGAAGGCGCAGTTTATGGCGCCGGGCGACATGCAGGCTGTGCTCGGCAAGGCGCGCGCAGCTGCTGGCACCGATGGCGGCACCATCATGCTCTGCGAACGCGGATCAAGCTTTGGTTACAACAACCTGGTCGTCGATATGCGCGGCCTGGTGATCATGCGGGACATGGGTTGCCCGGTGGTGTTTGATGCCACCCACAGCGTGCAGTTGCCGGGTGGTGGCGGCGATCGCTCGCTGGGTCAGCGCCAGTTCGTCGCTCCGCTTGCCCGCGCGGCCATGGCGGTGGGCATCGATGGCATTTTCATGGAAACCCATCCCGATCCTGATCAGGCGCTTTCGGACGGGCCCAACATGGTGCCGCTCAGCGAGCTGCCCAGCCTCATGCGCCAGCTCATCACCATCGCCGCCCTGGGCTGATGGCCCCGCTGCTGGCCATCCCGCCGTTCCCCGGCGCCCGCGCGCGGGCCTTTGCCGTGCCCGGCGGCGCGGGAAACGATGATCCGGAATTGCTGCTGGCCGCACTGGCGCAGCACCGGGTAGGCGGCTGTTACTGGGGACGGCAACTGGCTGGCCCCACCGTACTGGATACCGCCAACTGGCCCGCCGATGCCGATCCCTGGTCGTTGCTGGACAGCGCCAGCGGGGTGCGCTTGCCCGCAGATGATCCGCGTGCCCTGCTGGCCGTGGCGGCCGGCAAGCTGGCCTTGCCCGATGATGCCGTCGCTGCCTTGGTGCAGGCCCATCTCACCGGCTGGCAATGGCGCGATCCCTTCAGCGGCGCGCTCATCTGTCCGCTACAAGCCATTGAACTCTGTGGTTTCTGGCGTCAGTTGATCGACAGCAATCGTGGCATCTCTGCCGTGCTGGGCTTTGCCCACTGGAAACGGCCCACCGTGGCGCCGCTGCTGTGGAACGGGCAGGACACCCCGTTCAAGCGCGGCGTGCCGGCACTGGCAGCACAAGAAAAGGTCGCGGTCTGGCGCTCGCGTCTGTCGAAGGCACAGACGACAGCGCTGGTGGGGCGGCCGGTGCTGGAGGTGGAGGATGGCTTCATCCGCTCCGTCGGGCTGGGCGCCGATTGCATCCCGCCGCTCTCCATCATCGTTGACGGCACGGGCGTGCATTTCGATCCGAACCAGCCCAGCGATCTGGAAAGTCTGTTGCAGAACAGCGCGTTTCCGCCCGATCTTCTGGACCGTTCGCAACAGCTGCGCGCTGCCATCATCGCCGGTGGCCTCTCCAAATATGAACGCGGCGATGCCGCCGCCCTGCCTCGGCCCGGTGGCGCCCGCCGCCATGTGCTGGTGCCCGGCCAGGTCGAGGATGATCGCGCCGTCACCAGCGGCGGCGCGCTATCGTCCAATCTCGAACTGCTGCGCCGCGCGCGGGCCGCAACAGGTCCAGACGCCTATGTGATCTACAAGCCCCACCCCGATGTGCTCGCCGGCCACCGCAAGGGCCTGATCGCAGACAGCGACATGGCCGCCCTGGCAGACCGTGTCGAAACCACCGCGCCGATGGCGGCATTGATCGCCATGGCCGACGAACTGCACGTCAACAGCTCGCTGGCCGGGTTCGAAGCGCTGCTACGCGGCAAGCCGGTCACCGTCCACGGCGTGCCGTTCTATGCCGGCTGGGGCCTCACCACCGATTGCGGCCCGATGCCCGCCCGCCGCACGGCCCGGCGCAGCCTGGATGAGGTGGTCGCCGCCGCCTATCTGCTCTACCCGCGCTATCTGGATCCCGAAACCGGCCTACCCTGCCCGCCCGAAGTGCTGGTGCAGCGCCTCACATCCGGCCCGCCGCCGCTTGATCCTGCTGCCAGCGCGGTCGTCGCCGTCCGTAGAGCCACCGGCCGCGTGCGCCGCCTGCTGGGGCGCTGATCAGCGCCTCTCCTCCTGACGATAGACGGCGACCGTGGCCGCGACACAATCAGCCCAGCGATAGGAATCGGCAACCGCGCGCCCTGCCGTCGCCGCCATCGCCTGCCACTGGCGATCCTCCAGCGAATGGGCCAACAGGGCGGCAAAGGCCTCGATATCGTCAGCCTCGACAATCCGCGCTGCGCCCTTGGTTACTTCAATCAGGGTGGCCGCATTTCCCACAATGGTGGGCACGCCGTGATGCATCGCTTCGATCGGCGGCAGTCCAAACCCTTCGTAACGGGAAGGATAGACGAACAGCCGGGCGCCGGCATAGAGGCTGCCAAGCAGGTCATCCGAAACGAAATCAAGCCGCCTGACCCAGCCTTCGCCGACACCGGCCTCGATCAGGGCATTCAATTCATCGTTGCGCCAGCCGCTGGCCCCGGCCAGGACCAGGGGCACGGCCCGGCGCAGGGCTGGATCCAGCAGGGCATAGGCCTTCACGAGAGCATCGATGCGCTTGCGCGGTTCAAAGGTGCTGACGCACAGGCAATAGCCACCATAGGCAAGGCCTGATTGCTGCAACAGCTGCGGATCTGCCGGCGCGGCCGCCACGCTGACACCCAGCGGGATGGCTTTCACCTTGTCTTCAGGCAGGCCAAGCATGGCGATGATCTCACCGCGCACCGCCTCACTGTCGGTGATGATGATCGATGCGCGATCCAAGCTGGACTGAAAACGGCGTTCGAAATCGCGGATCCGTTCGACCGGATGGGTTTCCGGATAGAGCATCACCGACAGATCATGCACGGTGATGACACCCTGTTCCGCCCATTCGGGCAGGAAAAAATTCGGGCCATGCACGATCGATGTCTGCATGTGGCATTGGTTGCGGCGCTGATCAAGCCAGCGCCCCACGCGGCCGCGCCGGGCAGGCACCCAGCCTTCGACCAGCAGGGCTTCGGGATCATCCAGCCAGTGCGGACCACGGAAATAGCGGACCTCGCCCACGCCCGGTACGGCCGGAACGCCACGTGCCAGTTCCAGGCAATAGCGGCCAATGCCCGTCAAGCGCGGGCCAAGCGCATCGACCGACAGCGCCACCTTCAATCGATCAACCACCCAACATCCACGCGATCGTGTCTTCCAGCGGCGGCATCGCCAGTGGTCCGATGACCGATACGAGCCGCGCACGGCTGCCGCAAAGAGTCTTCACTTCGTCCAAGCGCACAAAGGCCGGGTTAACCTTGACGTCCATGTGATGGCCCGACAGTTTCTGCACCAGGGCGATCACCTCGGCCAGTGAGCGGGCCTCGCCCGAGCAGACGTTGAACAGCCCGCCGATCGCCGCCGGCGTGTCCAGCAAGCGGGCATAACTGTCCACCACGGCGCGCACGTCGGAAAAATCGCGCGCCACGTCGATATTGCCCAGTTCGATGACTGGTTGGCGCGCCTTGGCATGGGCGATGATCTTGGGGATGATGAACTGCTCACCCTGCCCGCGGCCGGTATAGTTGAAAGGGCGCACGGTGATGATCGGCAGGCGATCAGCGTAGAGCCGGGCCAGCAGTTCGCAACCCAATTTGGTGATGCCATAATCATTCGCCGGCTCCGGCGGCAGGCTTTCATCCAGCACGCCTTCGCGGCGGTTGCCATAAACGTTGGCGCTGCTGGCCAGCAGCACGGCTTCGGGCCGGCGTGCGGCCGTGGCCAGGGCCTGCAGCAGATTGCGGGTGCCCAGGATGTTGGTGCCGTAAAGCTCTGCGGCATCGCCATGCGCGACGAAGGCGATGGCGGCCAAATGCACCACGCGGTCGGGCTGCACACGGCCGATCACCTCACTCAGGGCCGGCAGATCACGCAGATCGGCAACATGGGCGGCCTGCAGCAGCGAAGGCGGGCTACCCTGCCCGCCATGCACCAGGCCGTGCAGTTCATGGCCATCGCGGGCCAACCGCTCCAGCAGATGCTGGCCGGTAAAGCCGCTGGCGCCGGTGACGAGGATACGTGCCATCGTCGGCTCAGAACGAGAAGCCGGCGCGGTTGCGGCGCAGGTCAGCCTCCACCATCATCCGGCACAGTTCCTCCAGGTTCGTATGCGGTTCCCACCCCAGATCTGCCTTGGCCTTGGCTGGATCACCGATCAGCAACTCAACTTCGGCCGGCCGATAAAACTGCGGGTTGATCCGCATCACGGTGCGACCGGTGGCGGCATCCACAGCCGTTTCGCCTTCATCCTTGCCCTTGAACTCCACGGTGATGCCGGCTGCCTTGAACGCCATCGCCACGAAATCGCGCACGGTTTCGGTGCGGTTGGTGGCCAGCACGTATGTATCGGGCTCATCGGCCTGCAGCATCCGCCACATGCCTTCCACATATTCCTTGGCAAAGCCCCAGTCGCGCTTGGCATCCAGATTGCCCAGTTCTAGGCAGTCAAGCTTGCCCAAGCTGATCTTGGCAACACTGTCGGTGATCTTGCGGGTCACGAACTCCCGGCCGCGCAGTGGGCTTTCATGGTTGAACAGGATGCCGCTGCTGCCAAAGATGCCATAGCTTTCGCGATAGTTCACCGTGATCCAGTGGGCATAAAGCTTGGCGACCCCATAGGGGCTTCGCGGATAGAAGGGTGTGGATTCGATCTGCGGGATGGCCTGCACCTTGCCGAACATTTCCGACGTGCTGGCCTGATAGAAGCGGATGGCCGGATTGACGATTCGGATCGCCTCCAGAAGGTTCAGCGGGCCGATGCCGGTGATTTCAGCCGTGGTGACCGGCTGATCAAACGACACACCTACAAAACTTTGCGCGGCCAGGTTGTACACCTCGGTCGCCTCGGTGGACTGCAGCAGGCGGATTGAGGAGGACAGATCGGTGAGATCATATTCCACCAGTTTCAAATTGGGGTGGCCAGCAACCCCCAACTCCTCAATGCGCCAAAAATTGACCGAGCTGGTGCGGCGATAGGTACCGTAAACGGTATAGCCCTTGCCGAGCAGCAATTCGGCCAGATAGGCCCCGTCTTGCCCGGTGATACCAGTGATGATGGCTGTTTTTGCCATTATTGACTCCAGAGGATTTGAGAAAGATTCAAACGGAAACTCAGATCAGGCACGCATGATTTGCGAACCAAAGCGAATCAAGGCGTTTGCGCCGTTGGTCACGAGCCGCGTTTCAACACCTTCGGTGTAGCAAGCAAGATCAATGTCGATCCGCTTCTCCACCCAAACGCCGATCGGATCGCCGATGAACTCCACCTCGCCATGGATCGCCGCCCCGAATGCCGAGACAATGTCCGCCTTCATTTCCCCGCCAGGACCTAAAAATTTGACCATGAAAGACACCGTATAGCGGCCTTGTCTCAATGGCACGTAGGGGCCGTAGAACACATAGCCACTGTCATGACGCTCTACACGGATAACAGCTTCGGTGCCTTCAATTTCAACGATAGTCCCCAGTGCTTTGCGGAACCGGTGCCGCACAAAAGACGGAAACTTGCTCGCGGCGATCGAATCCACAACGGCTTCAACGCCGGAGCCAGCCTTTGGCAAACGCTCGGCAACGACCCACCAGATAAATGCATCATCAGGTTCCTTGGCTGCCGAACTCATCCGTTCCTTGGTGTTTCCAGACAAGGCAGTAATGTCAGAAACCAGTTTGCCATCAACCTTGCTTGACCAAATTCCGCTGGTTGACACGATCCGAAAGCCGGATGCCTCAAGCAGTCGATGAATATCGTCCTTTGAAAATTCGAGAACATGTTGAGGCTGCAAATAACCAACTTCCTGCGTTACCAGCCTGTTCGGCGAGTCGATACAAATGTGCCCGCCAGGTTTAACAACACGAAAGGCCTCATGAAAAAAACCGACCATGTCGTCGATATATAAATGTTCCACGTTCTGACCGGAAAAGAGGATATCGATCGACTTGCTAGGAACGTCCTTCATGTCGGAAACAGAATTCTGTATCCAAATAACTGACGGCGGAAGATTGTCGGGCTTCGGAGAAAATAACTCAACCCCGTAATGAACGTCAACTGGGCCATAGGCATCGGCGATCCATTCAAAGTACCAAGTACCTGAACAGTCGGCTGAAAGAAATTGTTTCGCCCCCTTAGGAAGTTTAGCTAGCATCCTTCCCCGTTGTTCATGAATCAATTCATCAAATGTTTGTTTCACCGAGGGAAATCCTTTCAGTATCAAACGCAGATCGATCAAATTTTTCATTCTGCCACGAGCAAACCAACAAGGCGATCAAACCGATCTGCATTGGGATTTTTGATCCGACGAAGAGAGGCTTCAAGCGGAACAATATTCAAGCCATGTGATTTCTGCTGTTCGATAGCGGATTTCAAATCGTGTCGAGGTGTGGCCAACTGGATTATAATATCGCCCTGCCAAGCTTCCAGCACCTCATCTTCCGCCCAGTCATTGGGTATCCCCAGAACGGCACAGCCAAAGACTCGGGCCTTCACATAAATCCCTCTGCCGATGTCAAATCGGATCGGTTCCACATGAATGCCATCAGGTGAATTCAGCATGAGGTGGCGCAGGAAGGCGACACCAACACTTTCCTCGTGCATTTTTTGCGATTGTCCTACCAGATGGGTGCAATCGATCAGCCATTGCCGGCGGCGTGGCTGCGGAGGCATACTGACCGAGATGGATTGGGCAACCGAAACCAGGTCGCTTTCAGTCAGATTCGGTGCCAGATGAGGAAGTTGCTTCAAAAGCCCGTGCACGCGGCGATCAGCGTCCGCATAGGCCGCTTCGATAATGGCGGCGTATGCCTCGGCGCAATTTCGAGGATCATGGTGGGCCAGAAGGCGTGCCCTGCCCTTTTCACCGACAGCTTGACGGTAGGCGGCACTCTTGTGCAGCTTGGTCAATGCATCAACCAGCTGCGGATCAGTAAAGTCATCTGGCAACTTCACAACACAATCATCCGGCAATTCCGCCAATGCCCCATGCGCATTTACAATTGTGGCAAGGCCGGCATTCCAGCAGTCAAGCACTGCGGCCGACATTTCACCACGCGAATTTGTCCGCAACTGCACGGCAATGTCCGCAGCGTCGAGCCATTGCCTGTAGGCTTGCTGGTCAACAAACCCGGTTATCTGAACGCGACCACCCGACCCGGCGATCCGGCGCTCCATGCTGGCACCGTAAGGCCCGCCCTCGTTCTGGCCAACAAATACGAGACGGCAGTTTGTCTGTGCTGCCATGGGCGATTTGAGCCAGGCATCCAGCAGACGATCGTTGAGTTTGGTGGGACCCATATGGCCAAAGGCACAGATCAGTATATCGTCCGGTCGGACGCCAAGTGCGGCACGCGACTGCAGACGCGTATTGCCAGCTGAAGCGTCCATCAGTATCACGCTAGCACTCCGCAGAAGCGGAACATGTTGCCATGCAGCTGCAGCCGCTGTGCCGTGCCAATGTCGCGCCAATTCAATGCCGTGGCGGGAATGGGCAATGATGGCAAGCGCACCTCGCAGTACGCTACCATTGCAGGGATAAGCCCAAGCTACATTGGCATTGTCATCCGCACCAAAGCGCTTAGCGACAGCCGGCCAGCCATGATCAATCAGTAGGGCTCTTGTCCATAGTCCGTTCGCCATTCCTGAATATTCGAGATGCCTGACTATGCCAGAAAGGTAGAAATCATGAAGTATTACTGCACCAGGGAACTCATCAATTAAATCAAACATGTGGGAGTGGAAATGTGAATTTCCAAAATGATACAGAATGCGATCGAAGCGATGATGATTAGATCTGAACCAGGCAATGTCACGAACCGGCGCATTTGCGGCGATCCAAGTGTCTTCAAGCGGCTCATCCTGGGCAACGATAATATCAATCTCATAATGAAGAGCCAATTGAGGCAGCAATTCCGCACTATAGTCAGCGATACCGCTGCGGGCGGATGGCAATGGTGAGAAAAATGCCATTCGCGGCCGAGGATGCCCCGGAAGTTGGCGCGCGGCTTCTGCCCGTTCCGGGCGAAGCCCGGCAATCGCCGCCCACGCGGTGCGAGCAGACCGCTCCCAGGAAAAGGCCTTCGCCTGCTGGCCGGCATGCCGCATCAGCGCCCTGCGGAACTTGGCATCAGTCAGAGCCTTGGTCATCGATGAAGCGATTGCCTTGTCATCGCGTGGATCAAACATTGCCTCATCCCAGCCGATGACTTCTGGCAGGCTTGATGTGTTCGCACCAATCGTTGGCCGACCGCAAGCCATGGCCTCCAGTGCCGGCAAGCCGAAACCTTCATGCCAGGATGGAAACACGAAGAGCGCGCAATCATTGTAGAGAGCTACAAGATCATTTTCCGGCACAAAGCCGGTCATCACAACCTCATGTTCGGCCAGCCCGCAGTCGCTGCAGATTGCCGACAGCCGTTGGCGATCGGCATCTTGCATCGAACAAACGATGGCTAGTTGATGCTTGCCACGGATCGACGCAGCAAGCAGGCTATATGCTCTAATCAGGCCCTCAATATTCTTTCGGTAATCAATACCACCCGTGTACATCACATAAGGCCTGACGAGACCATATCGGCGGCTCAAGGACCCGCGTGTGGCGTCCGTCACTGGTTCAGGCTTGAACTCGGCATTGCAGGCCGTACTGATGTTGACCACTCGATCAACGGGGAAATCAAGATGGTCCACGGCTTCGCGCCCAGAGGAGGCCGAGATCGATAGCAACAGATCGGCGCGCCGCAGATGGTCTACCTTGCGCTGATACCAGCGATCGACATCTGGATTGGTCAAGTAGACATCGCTGTGGATGAGGGGAATGAGATCATAAAGAACAACGACAGTCGGCACCGCTCTTCCCATTCGGCCGACACTCGTCACGACATCATCGCCAAGTCCTTCGAATAACGAGGTCACCAAGACAACATCGGGCGTCAGACTGGCGAGGAAGGTCTCATATATTGCTTCCGCGGCGGAACGCCGGGCATCATTTGCCACATCAAGCGCACTGCAGGGCATGGGGGGATGCCAGACACGGATGGCATCCACCGGCAGCAAGTCGGCGAACGCTGCTCGCAAGGGTTCGATGGTATCTGCAAATGTGCCGTTGAGAGCCAGAATGACCTCACGGTCTCCGCGCTGGCGGGCAATCTCCTGCGTTAGTGCCAAAGTATAGCGACCGATGCCGCGATTCCGACTGCCCGTGGACTGGGCACCCTGCATGTCGATGATAAGCCGCATTTCTCTCAGTGCCTCGCGTAGCTGAGCATCATCTGTCGATGAATTTGTCGAGCATGAAGGGACAATTTATTAATGGGGCTGGCGTCAATCGACGTAGATGCCGCCATCGAGGGTGGAGCGCTCCACTCGACTTGCACTGCCGACTGTTCCGACTGCGCTGCTGGCTGGATCGGTTCTCGTTCAACATTCGCGACCATGACCGGCCGAGCCAGAAGCTGCTGAACCGCGCCGGCCAGCGCTGCCTGCTCGCCGCGCAGGCAGCCCATTTCATTGGCGAGAGAGCGCAAATGGACCGCCTGCTCACCGCGCAGGCAACCCATTTCATTGGCAAGGATGCGCAAATGGCGGTGAACTGCGTTGTTGCCTTCTGCGCCTGTTATCAGTCGCACGAACGCTCCAACAACCGGCAGGTTGGCCAACGCGTGCCCTTTGATGGCGCGGTCTAGTCCGGCCACGCCGGGGATGAAGGCGCGACCCTCTTCCGAACGACGAAGCTGCTTCAAAATCGTAAGTTTGTGAACGCCAGCGCGCAGCCGGTCGAGATAATAGGCTTCCCCTTCTGCATCGGGCGCGCGACCCAGGACCGCCTGATAGGCAATGTGGATAAAGTGCCGATCATGCGGTGCCAGCAGCCCGGGCACCGATGTGATCGGCCCGTCGCTTCCTTGCATTACAAAAGCGCCCTCCAATGATTCCTCCGCTGGTACATGCTCTATATAAAGTGGTAACATTTCATTACGCGAAGCAACAACCGGATCCGGCAGCATCGCCTCTGATTGCCAATGCGTCACCGCAGCCTGAAAACCGGCAAAGGCCGCGACCCGCGCTTCACCCGCCACCCGGCGCATCAGTGCTGCCAGCAGCCGTGGCAGCCCCGCCAACGGATCAGGGATCGCGGCCAACAGGCCGGCGGCCTGCTGCAATTGCTGTTCCCGCCAGGCGATGTGATCGCGCAGCTGCCCGATGTCGATCTGCAAGGCCTGCAAATGCTCGGCAGCCTGCTGCCGCGCGGCCTCCATCTGGGCCACGAGCCCATCACGCTGGCTGGCGAGTTCGTTGTTCTGTTCGGCAAGGCTGTGGCGCTGCTCGTCCATGCCAGCAAGCTCCCGAGACAGGCTTGCGGCAGCCTGGCCAAGCCGATCGACCTCGCTGTGCGCTGTCGCCAATGCTTCGGCATGCGCCGCCTGCCTGGCATCAGCCGCAGCCAGCGTCGCATCACTGTCGCGCGCCTGCATGGCCAGTTCGGTGTGCAAGCCGGCGGCTTCGGCCTGTACGGTGGCAAGTGCGCGTTCGGCACGGGTAAGACGACTGGCCAGATCACGGCGAACCGCGGCCGCATCAGCCAGCCGGGCGGCATTCGCCTCGACCTGCGCTGCCAATTGCCCCTCCAGGCGGCCATTTTCGCGGGCAAGCCCCAGATAGTCCTGCTGCAAGGCCGCCAGGCGCTTGTTGGCATCGGCCAGCGCGCTTTCGGTGGCGGCAATCCGATCATTTGCTGCGCCCAGTGCGAGGGCGTGGCTGCGAACCTGTTCAGCACTCTCGCGTTCAAGCCTCGCCAGGTCCCGCATGGCTGAATCGAGACGGGACGAAGCGAGGGCCGCGGCCGCCTGTGCTGCCGCGTTGGCAGCGGCACGAGCTTGCACCTCCTCGCCAAGCTGGCGCTTCAGACTCGCCACCTGCTGCAGCGTCGCTTCCAGCTGAGACGACGCCTCCGCAGCGGCAGACTGCGCCTCCGCCAACTCGCCGTCGATTCTCGCCTTCATGGCATCGATTTTGGCGGCAGACTCATTTTCAAGCGCGGCCAAAGTGGCGCCGGTTTGGGCCTGCGAGGCCTCTGCCTCTGCGCGGCGACGCCCTTCATCCTGCGCCCTGGCGGTTTCACCGGCGATGACCTCAGCAGCACCGGCCGTAGCGGCTGTGAAACGTGCGTGCTCTTCCCAGAGGTCGGCAATGAGACCTTCAACAAAGCGACGATCCTCGTCGTCCCGTGCCTCTGATAGAAGAAATCTATCGACCATGGTCTTTAACAGCATTCGGCAGTCATCGGTCGATCTGAGCGGCTGCACTGGATAATCGACGCTCTCGCGCACATCGCCCAGATCAATCCGCAACCCAGTTATTTCGGCGACCCGGTCAGAAATTTCCTCCTGATAATTGAACCCCTTCCGCGCCAAATTGTTCACATCAATGACAATATTGGCCTGGCGGCGAGTGATCATCAAAAAATAGGCGTGGAAAGCCACAAAATAGCAAAAAATACGATCATGATTGATCTGGTTCATCCATGTCGAAAAATCTGAAATCTCACTATCGGAAAAAAATCTCCTCAAATATGCTATATAATTACTCTTTACGGCAAGGTTTAATGAATTATGAAGCGTGCGAAAAAAATAATCATTTCCAAATCGTAATTGGCCGGAATAACTGCACCATTGTTGGAAAAGATTCCTTATCAAAAGTATATGGCAACCACCAAAGGCGCTTGATAGTCCGGCAGAACGGCCAAGCATCCTGGTGCAAGCGAGCAGTGGAATGCGACCACGAGCTTGGGCGCTGTCAATCAGACTGGAGACATAAGCAATAATGTCGGGATCGAGTGGGCCGTCAACCCCTTGCGCACCAACATAACGCACACCATCCGGATCTCCATGCGGAAACAGGGGTACACCCGGATCATTGCCCAGCAACACAGCGTATTCGGCCATATATCCCGCATCAGTCGGATGATGTGACCGCCAGGAATCGGGCCGGACAGACAAAATAGCATCGGATTTCAAACCCGCCAGAATTTCATTGAACGGCTCATAATAGGCGCAGGCGTTCACATCCTTGCGAAACTTGTTCCAAAGCCATGTGCTTGATGTGCGATAGCCGGAGTAGATAAAGACCGGCGCCAACGCAGTTGCGGCGCGTCCCGTGCGGTTTTCATTGGGGATACCGGGGGGCTGCTGAGCATCAATCATACCGGCGTCACCTGCAGTGCCTCCATGAGAACGGCAGCACTGTCGGCCCAGCGTGGCAGAGCAGCTACGGTCTCAGCTGATGGGCGCCGCGCCTGATCCAGCCAGGATTTTAGGCGAGCAGCCAGGGGCTCTGGCGCATCATCATCGAAATAATCGAACGATGATCCACCGATCTCCCGAAACACCGGCAGGTCACGCGCCAGCACAGGGGTACCGTGCGCCAGCGCCTCGATCAACGGCAGGCCGAAACCTTCTCCATGCGAAGCGGCAACCAGCCCAGCAACGCCAGTGTAAAATTCGGCTAACAGTTCATCACTGGCCCCTTCAAGCCATATCAGGCGCCCGCCCTGCTCCGGATGATCCCGAAGCTGCGCCTGCAAGTCCGCTGTCTTCCAGCCCGGCCGTCCCACAACAAGCAGCGCAATATCGCTAGTCGGTTCTGCCTGCCAGTGCTGGGAAAGCGCAGCGAGCAACTGCTGCTGGCCCTTGCGCGGTTCAATAGTGCCAACCGAAAGCAGAACCCGATGACGCCGCAGCCATTCCCGCAGCGAAGTAATTTCGGCTGGAAGGCCGCGGCTGGGGTAGCTGGCCGCCAGATCCGAGCCAAGCGGAATGGATGTCACTTCCGGCAATGGCCTTGCTGAACGGGCCGCCAGTTCCTGGGTCAGCATCTGGGCAACCGTCTTGGAAATACAGATGCAGCGATCGGCCTGTCGCGCCAGCACACCAAGCCAGAGATCGAAACGGCGGGCCGTGCGCTGCGGGAACCAATCGGGCCGCATCAGCGGGAGCAGATCATAGACCATGATGTTGATGGAGACCCCATCACGCCGCCACCGGGCCAGATCCGCCTCGGCCTGCGGCAGCAGATGGGCCGCCAGATCTAGGCCGAGGAACACATCCCCGCGCCGGGCCACCACGGGTTGCAACAAGCTGTTCTGGCTGGCGCCGGTGACCCGGCCCTCGCTGGTCAGGACAGCACGGCAGTAGCCATGATCACGACTGACAAAAACCGGCTGAACGACCAGATCAGGGCCCGCAGCAACGGAAAGCCGGCCCAACAGCGCCCGGACCACCCGCTGGATACCGGTGCCAACATCTTGCTGAACGATGACGGAGACATCCACGATCAACTGGCGGGCATCAGGCGCGCTGGCCGGTTCAAAGCTGAGGGTCAGCGCCATCAGGCGGCGGCGCAGCGCGGTACGAAGCATTGGTAGCAGCGGAGCGGGTACCGTTGCGGCGCTCATGCCATTGTCTCGGTATAGTAAGTATATGCTTCATCGACTGAATCGAACCGGTGCAGTTTGCCGGCTTGCAGGACAGCGGCGCGCTGGCAATGGCTGCGAATGTAGCCCGGATCATGGGATACGATAATCCGGGCGCGATCGGCGCGCTTCACGAATAGCTCTTCATGACACTTGGCCTGGAAGCGGCTGTCTCCAACGGCAACAATCTCGTCAATGAGGAAGCAGTCGAACTCAATGACCATCGAGAGGGCAAAAGCCAGCCTGGCCTGCATACCAGATGAGTAGGTACGGACCGGCTCGCGCAGATACACGCCGAGCTCGCTGAATTCCTCTACAAAGGGAATATGACGCTCGGTATCGACCCCATAGACCCTGCAAATGAAGCGCAGATTGTCGATGCCGGTCAAGGAGCTCTGGAAAGCGCCACTGAAGGCCAGAGGCCACGACACCGACATCTCGCGATCAATAGAACCGGTATCGGGTCGCTCGGCGCCGCTGATAATCCGGATCAAAGTCGACTTGCCAGCACCGTTGCGACCGAGGATCCCAACAGACTCACCCCTGTTGACCTCGAAATCAACCCCTTCGAGCACACGGGCCTTGCCTGACGAGGTGCCATACGCCTTGGAGACATTCGACAACCTGATCATTCCGGCCGCACCTCATTTGCGATTGAGCGCAGCAGCAGAAGACCGGCAATGGAAAGGGCAGCGTTGCATGTGGCCATATAGGCCATGTCATAATGGGCATTAATGAAGGAACCGAAGAAGCCCTCTCGAAGATATTCGGTCGCATGCACCATCGGCAACACCAGCACCACTTGTTGAGCTACAGGGGGAAGCGCGTCGACAAGGAACGCGGCTCCGGATGCGGGAAACAGCAGATAAGCGGCCGGGTGCCACACTTTCTCCACCACCTCGCTCTTCCATGACAGCACGCCCATGGTTAGACCGAGGCCGGCGCCAAACCAGGCCATCATCAGCCAACCACCCGCGACCTGCAGCAAATCCTCAGGAGGTTTGATCCAGCCAGCCAGCCAGAACGCCAAGGTGAGGATGACAAAGGAGATCGTAGTACCGCCCGCCTCGAGAATGAGGCGGGCGAAGAAAACATCAGCAATCTTCACGTTTCGATGATAGAGTAATGTAAGGTTAGGCTCGATGGCCGAGATGCAGCGCGACGGCATAGAACGCCACAACAACACCATCGAATAGCCGGTAAGCGCGAACGCCACGATCGGTAGACTAGAAAGGCGATGGGCACCGGCAGCCGTCCAAAGCGCGGCAATACCCAAAGTGAACATCATGGGTTCGGCAAACAGCCACAGGAAGCCAATATTGTGCCGACCATAGCGGGTAAGGATCTCGCGCATCAACAAAGCGCCGATCACGCGTCGCTGCACAGCCCAGGATGCGGCAAGATCGTTGCCGGGCGCCGTCATCCCTTGTGTTCTCTAACGCCGGCCAACAGCATGGAAAGGATGCCCCAGGCTACAAGGCCGATGACTACGGTCGCAAAGAAGCCGCGAATCCGGCGGGGTTCCATGCCCACATCGGGCAGACTGGGTTGCGCCACACGCTCGACATAGGCGCGCTGGCGACGGGCCTCGTTACGGGCATCCTGAAGCGCCGCCATCGCGGCACCCAACTGGCGATCCGTGAACTCCCGCTGCAACTGCAGGCGCTGATACTGGGCCGCCGCTGCGGAGAGCGAACCCGCATTGCCGGCCACCTGGCCGATCTGTTCACTTATCGCCTGCTGCAATCCGGTAATGCGCACCTTGAGCAGTGGAATCTGGGGGTTCTGGGCCGCCGCTGCGCTGAGTTGCAACATCTGCATCCGCGCACCGATCAGCTCGTCCTGCAACTTCGAAATCATCTGCAGCTGCACCGTCGCCTGCCGTTCTGGATCGATCACCCCAGCTCGGTTGCGATAGGCGGCCAGCGCAAGGGCAGCGGTGCGGGCCTGGGCCTGGGCGTCGGCCACTTCGCGTTCGGCATAGCGCACCAGATCGGTCTGGCCCCGCAGGTTCAGCGTGTTGACCAGCCCTTCGGCGCCTTCCAGCAGACGCCGGTTGATGGCCTGGGCATCCTTGGGGGAGAAGGCCCTGACCGTTAGCGTGGTGATACCAGTTTCGGCATCATAGTCTGCCCCTACCTTGCCGCCGTAATAGACAAAGAGCTCTTCGGACGAGCCCGACAAGCCAATAGGATCAAATCGGTTGAAGACGCTGACCCCGCCATCACTCCAAGCCTTGCGGGCAAGGCCGTCGCGTTCCAAGCTGCGCAGGGCATCGCGGGATTGGATATAACCCTGCGCCGCACGCACTTCTTCACCGGCGTTGGCGAACCCGGCCGAACTGAGCAGCAGGCCCAAGCCTGACCGCGCCGGTTTTTCCGCGCTCCGCACAACAAACCGGCTTTCGGACACATAAACGTCTGACGCGACAAGGCCGAAGTAAAGGCCGGCAAGAATGGTCGGCAGCAGTACGGTGAACCAGAACAGCGGCCCCTTACGCCGCAACCAGCCCAGCAGGGCACCTGGCCCACGACGGCGGGCAGCATCGGACATCAGCGACGGGCGACTACTCGCCGCTGCCCCATCAAACGCAATCACGTCCGCCGAAGGGGAACCCGGTTCAAATTGTGACGTCATGAGGCTAATCAACGATCCTGCTGCGCAGTCTGACGGGGCTCAAACAGCCTCAACCCGCGCATAGCGGTCGGAATAGCGGATAATGTCATCCTCGCCTAGATAGCTGCCAATCTGAACTTCCACCATCACCACGGGATCATCGGTCACATTCTCCAGCCGGTGAATGGCGCCAAGCGGGATGAACACATAGCCGCCAGCACCGATATCCTGCACACTGTCATCGATGGTGATACGGGCGTTGCCCGACAGGATGATCCAGTGTTCGGCACGATGATTGTGCGACTGCAGCGACAGAGCCTGGTTCGGGCTGACGACGATCTGCTTCACCTGAAAGCCATCCCGCACGGCAACGCTTTCGTACCAGCCCCACGGGCGGTGACCGCGGCGGCCATGATCCGCTTCCGAACGCTCACGCCGGCGCAGTTCCTTGACAACCATAGACAGCCGCTGGCTGGAAGACCGCGGCGCCACCAGTACCGCATCATTTGTGGCCACCACGACCATCTGATCAAGGTCAAGACCTATCACCATCTGGTCTGGCACCTCACTGCGGATCAAGCTGCCGCGGCAATCAAAACTCTGCGAATCCCCGACGAGCAGATTGCCATCCGCATCAGGGCCACCGTCACGCCACACGCTTGCCCAGTCGCCCAAGTCACTCCATTGGCCGGAATAGGGCATTGCTGCGAGATTAGAGCATTTCTCCATTATAGCGAAATCGACCGAGATGTTGGTAGCCTGAAGCCAGCCCCGCTTGCCTAGCAGAACGAAACAACCTTCCATGCGCGCTTCATCCACGGCAGCATCGACTGCCGTTAGGATTTCAGGTGCAACTGCTGCATAGGCGGCGATGACGGCACGAACCGACATGAGAAAGATGCCGGCATTCCACAAATGCCGGCCGCCTTCCAGCATCGCCTGCGCCTTGGCAGCGTCCGGCTTTTCGACAAAACGTACCAGCGACTGCGGCATTGCGGCCAAGAGCGCCGCCGGATCGCTGAGTTCCAAATAACCATAGCCGGTTTCAGCGCGGACTGGTTGGATGCCAAAGGTCACAAGATCACCGGCCAGGGCGTGGGCGCTGGCAGCCGCAACGGCCGCGCGAAACAAGTCGACATCGGGGATGCGGTGATCGGACGGCAGCACCAGCATCAGCGCGTCGGGATCCTGCGCGTGAAGATGAAGGGCTGCCGCCAGCACGGCCGGCGCCGTATTGCGAGCATCGGGCTCAACCAGAATGGCACCGGGAGCGCGCTCGATGCGCCCCATCTGTTCCATCACGCGAAAACGCTGGTCGGTGCCGGTGACAACAATGGGTGCGCCAAACGCAGGCGCGTCAACCAGGCGGATTGCATGCTGAAACAAGCTGAAGCCGTCGATCACCATGGCAAATTGCTTCGGATTGTTGCGGCGGGACGTCGGCCACAGCCGCGTCCCGGCACCGCCACACAGTATCACAGGGTGAATTCTCGAACCGCTCATTGGGTCATCCTCCTATGCAACGCAACGAAAGATAGCAAGCTGCCACCCTCCCGCGATATCGTAAGTTGAGTTACAAAACTTGATCAAAACGAAAACCCAACAACGACAATAAGATCGAAAAGTTTCGGGTTCCCTTCGATCTGCTCATCCCGCTCACCAGATGCGACACGACCAAGTTGGCCAGCGCACAACGATATTTCGAGCCCGGAGGCCCTTCTCTAAAGCAGACTTATGACAGCCCCGGGTTCGCCAAATAGCGCCCAGAGCCATGAGATGGAGGCCAACGAGTGGCATTCAAACCAAGAACCCGCCCAGCTCAATGCCGCCGTCACTCATCAATCAAGGGCCAGCCGGCATGCTCTCGACACCTAAACAACGCTTCCGGATCCGCAAGTAATTTAAACAAACGCTTTCGGTCGCAGTTTTGCCCATTATTAGTTTGCGCTGCTCCACGCAACCATGGGAGGAGAATCGGTTATGGCGGTCCCCACTCCCCTTCATGTACGGCTGCTCAACCTGTTGGGTGCAATACGGGATCTTTCGCCATTCGACGTGTTGACGGCGGAGGAGGAGCAGCTTCTCGGAAGTCTGATCGTGCGCTGGCACGATCATGACAATATCGCGGTCAGTCACGTCATGCGCGACCTGGCGAGCGTATCGCAGACCACGATCTATCGCCGGCTGATCTCGCTGCGCGACAAGGGGTTTGTGCGGCTGAGAACTGACGCTGCGAACAAGCGGACAAAATTTGTCGAACCAACGCCGTTATCTGACAGTTACGCGGCGCAAATCACCAAGGCGTTGGATCAGATTTTTTGACAATCAATTGGAGAGATTTGGATTGACCCAATACGCTAAGAATTCTGCGACAGCCGTCCTTATTGCGTTCATCTGGATTGCCGTCTTTACGGCCAACGAGAATTTGTTCACTGATAGTCAACACTGCTTGCGTGCCAACTGGATTTTCTTACCCGCAGCGATCCGCCTTTTGGCCGCGTTGCTGTTCGAAAAGACGGGCGCGATCGGTCTGTTCTTAGGCGCATTCCTGATCACCTCAGGGAATTCGGCCGAACCATGGATGTACAACGCGGGCCTTGCCATCACATCGGGTTTGGCGCCGTTCCTCGTTGTGCAGATCTATCGCCGCCTAGGCCTTATCACCCACGATCTGAGCAATCTGAGGGCCAGCGACATCTGTAGCCTGTCGCTGGCGAGCGCGCTGTCGAATACTCTGATCCTAAACGGTTATCTTGCACTTTCCGGACGATTCGACGGGAATCCGATGCAGATCCTGACGGTTTTTATCGGCGACACGCTTGGGATCGTTGTGATCCTCGGTCTGCTATCAATCATTCTGTCATTTTCGCTCGCACGGCGGCGTTGACAGCTCAAGCCTCACGCCAATCGATAAGCTGCAGGCAGCCGTTCACGGCGGCGACGTTCTGAGGTGGTTCCGCCTGCCAACTTATTGATGTTGTGTTCCTATTCTGAAACTAGCCGACGTGCTTGGTCTGCGCCCGGTGATGGAAAGCGCGATTGCGTTCAACGATCGCGGTCGTCAAGTGACAGCACTGCGGCTTGGTCGGAACTGTGGTCAGTCTGGCGCGAATTTGCTTTGCCTGCTCGACAAGCAGGAATTTTCGTGTCGCCGTGGCTAGCTTGGCAGTGAACTTGCCGATGTTTTGACAAGCCACTCCAGAGGTGTCATTTGGCGCGCTGATTGCCTGGCTCTCATTGCAGAGAAAAGAGGATCCGAGCCGAATGAGCGTCTTCTCCCTGGCAAGATGCAAGTCCCCATGCCAACCAGTCGAATGACCATGGAAATGCTGATGCTCCACCGCAGCCTGCTGATGCCACTTGTTACCGGGTTGCTTCTGGCTGCCTGTCAGCCGTTCGGGCCCGGTCGACAGGCCGTGCTGCGGGGGGGATCCGTTCCCGCCGGACCGAGCGAGCAGGCAAACCAGATCAGGGTGGTGCAGGTGCGCGGCGACATGGCGGCACAGTTCAAGCCGCCGGCCCCCTGGCCGGCTTTTGCCGACGTGCTGGCTGGAGCGCAGCCGGTGGGCACCGTGGTCGGCACCGGCGATGCGCTGGAAGTGACGATTTGGGAAGCCCCGCCGGCCGCATTGTTCGGCGGCGCCACCGATACCCGCATCGGCACCGCAATCAGCACGGCACGGCCCACCACACTACCGGAACTGCTGGTGGGTCCCGAAGGCAGCATAAGTGTGCCCTTCGCCGGCCAAGTGCCAGCCGGCGGTCGGACATTGCGCGAGATCGAAGCCGATATCGTCCGTCGCCTGCGCGGCCGAGCCAATGCGCCGCAAGCAATTGTGCGGCTGGTGCGGAATACCACCGCCACCGTGACGGTGGTTGGCGA
>JAIXQM010000184.1 GCA_027485735.1 Sphingomonadales bacterium
ATCATTGCCGGCGCAGCGATCTCCGTGCTGGCGCTGGTTGTGCTGCTGGCGGATGAGCAATTGTTCGTGATGGGCTTTCTGGCTGGCGCCATCGGGCTGATCGTCGTGCTGTGGGCGCTGGCGGCCGGCGTGAAGTGGCTGGCGGCGCGGGTGCCCAAGCCCAAGGGCACGCTGGCGCGCCTCGCTCTGGCCAATCTCCATCGCCCCGGCGCGCCAACGCGCAATCTGGTGGTGGCGCTGGGCCTGGGCCTCACCCTGTTTGCCACGCTGGCCACGATCGAAGGCAATCTGGCCAGCCAGATCAACCGCACTATCCCCACCAAGGCCCCCAGCTTCTTCGTGCTCGATATCCCCAATGATCAGAAGGCCGCCTTTGCCGCACTGGTGGAGCGCACGGCGCCGGGCGCCCGTACGGTGATCGTGCCGTCGCTGCGCGGGCCGGTGACGGCGGTGAACGGCGTGCCGGCGCAGCAGATCAAGGCCGGCGCCGAAGGCTGGATCCTGCGCGGCGATCGCGGGCTTTCCTATGCCGCCGATTTCCCTGAAGCCAACACTCTGGTTTCAGGGAAATGGTGGCCGCGCGATTACAATGGCCCGCCGCTGATCAGCCTTGATGATCAGGCCGCCCAGGCGCTGGGGCTGAAGGTGGGCGACACGCTGAGTGTCTCCGTGCTGGGCGTGGACATCACCGCCCGCATTGCCAACACGCGCAAGATCGACTGGCAGTCATTGGGCTTCAACTTCGCCATATTGTTCGCGCCGGGTGCACTGGAAGCCGCCCCGCATGGCTGGATGGCCACGGTGCAGGTGGCGCCCGCCGAGGAACGCGCCGTCGCCCGGGCGCTTTCGGCCCAGTTCCCCACCGCGTCAGTGGTGCGCGTGAAGGATGTGATTGGCCAGGTGCAGACATTGTTGGGCCAGCTTTCCGCCGCCATCCGCGCGGCGGCCAGTGTCACCGTGGCGGCCGGCATCGCTGTGCTGGTCGGCGCACTGGCGGCGGGCGCGCGGGCGCGCACCTATGATGCGGTGCTGCTGAAGCTGCTGGGCGCGACGCGCGGCCAGGTGGCAGCGGCGACCCTGGCCGAATATGGCCTGCTCGCCGCCATCGTTTCGGGTCTGGCGCTGGTGCTGGGCAGCACGGCGGGCTGGTTCGTCGTCACCCAGATCTTCAAGCTGGATTGGACGCCGGATTGGCCGCGCGTGCTGCTTACCGTGGGTGTGGGCGCTGTTGTCACCGTCGTGCTCGGGCTCGCCGGCAACTGGCGGGCGCTGTCGGCCCGGCCGGCAGCGGTGCTGCGACAGTTGTGATTGCGCTGACGTAACGTTCGGTCATTGAAAATTCAGGCGGGATGCCCGATATTGATTGGGTCGTCGGCCATTTGCCGACCACAGGAGGAATTTTACGATGGCCAATAACGTGGACCCCCGGCTTGCTGCCTTCCGGGCCCAGGCCCAAGGCGACGCCGGCTTTGATGCCGGCCTGCGCAGCTACATGCTGTCGATCTACAACTATATGGCGTCAGGCGTGCTGCTCACCGGCATCGTCGCGCTGCTGGTTTATTCGACGCCGGCGCTGTTTGCGGTGTTCTTCAATCAGGTCGGTTCGCCCACCATCCTGGGCTGGGTGGCGATGCTGTCGCCGCTCGCCATCATCTTGGCGATGAACTTCGGACTGAACCGGATGAGCGAAACCTCGCTGAAGGGCCTGTTCTGGGGCTTTGCCGCGCTGATGGGCGTGTCGATGAGCGTCATCTTCGCCCGTTATACCGGCGCGTCGATCGCGCAGACCTTCTTCGTGACGGCGGCGTCGTTCGCTGGTCTCAGCCTCTATGGCTACACCACCAAGAAGGACCTGTCGGCAATGGGCCGTTTCCTGATGATGGGCCTGATCGGCATCATTGTCGCCTCGATCGCCAATATCTTCATCGGCTCCAGCGGCTTGCAGTTGGCGGTGAACATTTTGGGCGTGCTGATCTTCGCTGGTCTCACCGCCTATGACACGCAGCGCCTGCGCGAGATGTATTATCAGGTCGCCGGCACCGAGTTCGCCGGCAAGTTCGCCGTGATGGGCGCGCTGACGCTGTACCTGAACTTCATCAACCTGTTCCAGTTCCTGCTCAGCTTCATGGGCAATCGTGACTGATCGGTTGAACTGACCAAAGTTAAGGCCCGGCGGGGAAACTCGCCGGGCCTTTTCTTTTGTGCAGGACATTCAGGCGGCAACAGCCGCCGCTTCGACCCAATCGATCCGATCCTGCCCGAAGTGCATCTGCCCGGCGACAAAGCAGGTCGGCGCGCCGAACACGCCGCGCGCCACAGCGGCTTCGGTGTTGGCGATCAGGCGCTGCTTCACCTCCGGCTCCTGCGCCAGTGCCAGCAGGGCGGCAGCGTCATGGCCGGCTTCGGTCAGGGTGGCGGCTAGTATCTCGGCATCAGCCATGTTGCGGCCGTGCAGCCACATGCCGGCGAACAGCGTGTCGGTCACCGCTTCGAAGCGTTCGTCGCCCTGAAGGCCGGCCAGAATGCGCATCAGCGTGATGGTATTGACCGGGAAATAAGGATTGTTGCCCAGCGCTATGCCATCACGCGCGGCCCAGCGTTGCATGTCCTCGTTCATCCAGCGGCCCTTGGCGACGACCACGCCGGGCGGGCTGCCGCCGGTGGCCTTGAAGACACCGCCCAGCAGGATGGGAACCGGTACCAGGGTCGCCCCGGTGCGCGCAGCCACCTTTTTCAGGCGATGCCAGGCGAGATAGGCCGTGGGCGAACCCACGTCGAAGAGGAATTCAATCGGGTGAGGCATGGTCTTCTCCTTTACCAGCGTTCGATCCACGGCCGCAGATCCAGCTCGTGCGTCCAGGCGGAGCGCGGCTGGTGGTGCAAGCGCACATATTCAGCCGCAATGGCTTCGGGATCGAGGATGCCGTCCTCGCTCTTCAGGGCATAGCGGTCGGGGAAATTGCTGCGGATGAATTCGGTGTCGATGGCGCCATCGATGATCGGGTGCACAACATGGATGCCCTTGGGCCCCAGTTCCCGCGCCATCGCCTGCGCCAGACTGCGCAGCGCGAACTTGCCGCCCGAAAAGCCGGCAAAGCCCGCCGAACCGCGTAAGGACGCGGTGGCCCCGGTGAAGATGATCGTGCCCCGTCCGCGCGGCACCATGCGGCGGGCAGCCTCGCGGGCGGTGATGAAGCCGGCCAGTGCACACATTTCCCAGATCTTGCGGTAACGCCGCACGGTTTCATCGAGGATGCCCATGGGAGAGTTGGCACCGATGTTGAACACCAGCACCTCCACCGGGCCAATCTCGCGTTCGACCCGGTCGAACAGGCCGATCATCGCGTCTTCATCGCGGGCATCAGCGCCGATTGGCAGGCAGCGCCCGCCTTCATC
>JAIXQM010000037.1 GCA_027485735.1 Sphingomonadales bacterium
ATGGTTTCGCGCACCGACGCGCCGGCCAGCAGGGCGGCGACAGCCTCGGAAATCGGCATCTCGATACCGGCGGCGCGGGCAGCTTCCACCAGTACGGGCGCGGTAGCAGCGCCTTCGGCGACCGCCGGGCCGGCGAGCAGGTCGGGGAGTGAGCGGCCCTGGCCGAGGCCTACACCCAGGCGGAAGTTGCGGCTGTTTTCCGATGAGCAGGTCAGGACGAGATCGCCCAGGCCCGACAGGCCGGCCAGCGTTTCGGCGCGGGCGCCGCGCGCCACGCCAAAGCGGGTCATTTCGGCAAAGCCGCGTGCGATCAGCGCCGCGCGGGCGTTGAGGCCGAGGCCGGCGCCTTCGACCACCCCGCAGGCGATGGCGAGCACGTTCTTCACTGCGCCGCCGATCTCGGCCCCCACGACGTCGTCGGACTGGTAGAGCCGGAAGGTCGGGCGGGCCATCGCGGCCACCAAACGCTCGCCCAGCGCACTGTCAGCGCACGCAAGCGTGATGGCGCAGGGCAGGCCCTTGGCGACTTCTGCGGCGAAACTGGGGCCGGAAAGGACGGCGATGGGGTTGGGCACAAGGCTTTGCGCCACCTCCACCATGAGTTCGTGGCTACCTGCTTCAATGCCCTTGGCGCACAACACCAGAGGCGAGGTGGCGGGGATCGCAGCCTGGCTGAGGACGGCGCGGAGATGCTGGGCAGGCACAACGACGAGGATGATCGCGCAAGCCGCAATGTCGGCCAGATTGGTCGTGGCGGTAATGCCGGCGGGCAGCGGGATGCCGGGCAGGAAGACCGAGTTTTCGCGGGTGGTGTTGATGGCGCTGATCACCTCTGCCTCGCGCGCCCACAATGTCACCGGGCCATTGCCGGCCAAAGTGCTGGCCAGCGCCGTGCCCCAGGCGCCAGCGCCGATCACGCCGAACCGAATCACGCCTTCACCCCGGCGCCGCGAACGGCTTCAGCGGCGGGATCGAGCGGCCAGCGCGGGCGGGCAGGCGCGTGGAGATCGTCCACATCGCCGATGGCCAGCCGCTCCAGCCCGGCCCAGGCGATCATCGCGCCATTGTCTGTGCACAGCCACATCGGCGGGGCGACAAAGGGCAGGCCGTGGGTGGCGGCAAGGCCGGCCAGGGTGGCGCGAATGGCCTGATTGGCCGCCACCCCGCCGGCGACCACCAAGGCGGTGGCTTCCGGGAACGCCGCGATGGCGCGCGCCGTGCGGTCGGTCAGGCAATCGCAGGCGGCCTGCTGGAAGCTGGCGGCGAGATCGGCGATGTCCTGTGCCGTCGGCTCGGCAAGGGTGGCGCGGGCGCGCAGTACGGCGGATTTCAGGCCGGCAAAGGAGAAATGCGGTTCGTCACTGCCCACCAAGGGGCGCGGCAGCGGGAATCGCGCCGGATTGCCAGTGTGTGCAGCCCGTTCCAGCGCCGGGCCGCCGGGAAAGCCCAGGCCCAGCACCTTGGCGGACTTGTCGAAGGCTTCGCCCACCGCATCGTCAATGGTGGTGGCGAGCCGGCGATAACGGCCGACGCCTTCCACGCCGAGCAACTGGCAATGCCCGCCGGAGACCAGCAGCAGCAGATAGGGGAATTGCAGGTTCGCATCGGCCAGGCGCGGTGACAGCGCATGGCCTTCGAGGTGATTCACGGCGATCAGCGGTTTGCCCGCGGCAAAAGCCAGCGCCTTGGCGGTCACCAGCCCGACCATCACGCCGCCGATCAGACCCGGCCCGGCGGTGCCGGCAATGGCGTCCACATCAGTCAGCGCGATGCCGGCTTCGGTCAGTACGGTCTCCACCATCGGCGCCAGCCGGTCGGCATGGGCGCGGGCGGCGAGTTCGGGCACCACGCCGCCAAAGCGTTCGTGGGCTTCGTTCTGGCTGGCGATGCGCTGGGACAGAATGGTGCGATCACCGCGCACCAAGGCGACCGCGGTTTCATCGCAGCTGGATTCGATGCCGAGAACCAGTGGGCCAGTCATGGCGCACAGCTAGGGCCAGTCTTGCCAATCCGCAACCGTCGCGCCATGGCAGGCGCATGAGCTTCAAGATTGGCACCCGCGGTTCTCCCCTTGCGCTGGCCCAGGCGCACATGACGGCTGACGCCCTGAAAGCCGCGCATGGCTGGGGCGATGCAGACGTGGAGATCATCATCATCCACACCACTGGGGACAAGGTGCAGGATCGCGCGCTGGCCGAGATCGGCGGCAAGGCGTTGTGGACCAAGGAGCTGGATGCCGCCTTGATGGATGGCCGAATCGATATCGGCGTGCATTCGATGAAGGACGTCGAAACCCTGCTGAAAGACGGTATCTGCCTCGCTGCCATGCTGCCGCGCGCCGATGTGCGCGAACGGCTGATCGGCGCCGCCAGCATCGCGGCGCTGCCGCAGGGTGCACGCATTGGCACCTCAAGCCCGCGCCGGGCGGCGCAGTTGAAGGCGAAGCGGCCGGATCTGGTCACCGAAATCCTGCGCGGCAATGTTGCGCGCCGGCTGGCCCAGGTTGAAGCGGGTGTTATCGATGCCACATTGCTGGCCGCCGCCGGCCTTGATCGGTTGGGGCAGGATGTGGGCGCGCTGATCGAGATTGACGAAATGCTGCCCGCCAGCGCGCAGGGTGCCGTGGGCATCACGGTGCGCGACGGCGACGAGGCGACGCTGGCGCGGCTGGAACCGATCAATCACCTGCCCACCTTTCAGTGCGTCACCATCGAGCGCGCGTTCCTCGCGGCGCTGGGCGGCACCTGCCATTCGCCGGTGGCGGCGCTGGCTCGGCTGGAAGGTGAAGGCGTCACTTTCCGCGGCCAAATCCTCGCCGAGGATGGCAGCGAAGTTCAGGAAGGCGGCTTCAACGCCGCTCTGCATGAAGCCCATGAGCGGGTGGCGGCGTTGGCCGCTGAGCTGCTCGGCCGCTCCAGCCCGGCCGTGCGCGGGCTGTTCACGGCCTGATGCGCATCCTGGTCGTTCGCCCGCAGCCGGGTGCGGACGCGACCGCCGCCCGGCTGAGGGCAATGGGGTATGATCCGGTGGCTCACCCACTGCTGGCAACCCGGCCACTGCCGTGGGCTTTGCCGGCCGAATCGCCAGATGCCGTGATCCTTTCAAGCGCGGCGGCCGTGCGTCACGCCGGGCCGCTGGCTGATGCGCTCAAGCACCTGCCCGCGCACGCGGTTGGGGAAGCAACCGCCGCTGCAGCGCGCGCCGCCGGCTGGAGCGCTGTGAAGGCTGGGCCGGGCACAATGCAGGCACTGCTTGATGGCTTGGCGAGCGGGCAATTTCTGCACCTCGCCGGCGCCGATCTGACAGCGGTGACGGTGCCGACTGCGCTCCGCCTCGTCCGCGTCACCGTTTACGAAACGCCGCTGCTGCCGCTGCCGGGCCTGCTCGATGTTGACGCGGTGCTGCTGCATTCGCCGCGTACGGCCGCGCAGTTCGCAGGAGAATGGGACCGGCTGGGCGGCCGGCGCGCTGCTGTGCAGCTGTTTGCCATCAGTGGGGCGACGCTGGCCGCCGCTGGCAGCGGGTGGAGCACGGCACGTACGGCTGCTGAACCGACCGAATCAGCCCTGCTGGCGATGCTGCCGAAAGCCTAGTAGGAAGGCGCCATGAACGATCCTTTCGACCGCAGTGACATCGGAGAATCGAGCCTTGCCGCCACCGAGCGGCTGCGCGCCCGGCTGATGACGCAGGGGCCGGCAGGCTCGCAGCAAACGTCGCGGCGCGGCGGGTTTGCCTGGGCGATCGCGGCGGCGCTGTTCGCCTTTGCTGCCGGCTTGATCGCCAATCCCTGGTTCGAACAGACGGTGCGCGGCCGGCTGCCGTTCGTGGCGGCGGCAAGCAATGGCGAGGCCGACGCGCTGGAAAAGCGGCTGGCGGCGCTGGAGCGTGCCCGACCGAGTGCGCCGGCGGTAGCATCGGAGCGGCTGGCTCGAACCGAAGCCAAGGTGGAAAGCAGCACCGATCAGATCCAGCGTGACGCCGAGCGCATCGATGAACTGAACCGCCTGCTTGCCCAGCTTTCGGCGCGGGTGGCGGCGGAGGAAGCCCGCGATGCCAGCGTGGTTGCCACCGCGCAGGGTGCCGCCGATCGGGCCGAATCGATGCTCACCGTGCTGCTGCTGCGCCGCGCGGTGGAGGATGGCCGCCCGCTCGATGCGCTGCTGCCCGCCACGCGCCGGCTGTTTGGTGAGCAATATGCCGACGAAGTGGCGGCGCTTGAGGCGCTGTCCGCCGCGCCGGTGACGCGGGCGCAGCTGGCGCGGCAACTGGCCGGGCTTTCGGATGCCGGGCCAGGCTCCACGCGGCCCGATTGGTGGCAGGCCTTCATGCGGCGGGTGGAGACCACTTTTTCCGCCAGCGAAGGCGCTGGCCCTGTGGTGCAAGCGCAGGGCCTGATGGCGCGCGGCAACCTGGCGGCCGCGGCGGCCGCACTGCGCCGGTCGGCGGCTCTGCGCGGCAACGCCACGGTGCGCGGTTGGTTGGCGGCGGCGGATCGCCTGCTGGCCGGCGAAGCGGCGCTGGTGACTCTGGAAGCCGCTGCCGCTACGCCGCTGCCGGCACCGGCGACTGTTCCCGCGCCGACGCGTTGAGCGGCACAGCCTCCCCGCGCGCGACGAGGGCCTGGGCTCTGGCCCAGGCGGTGCGCGATCCCTATGTGATCCTAATCACCATCTATATTTTCATGCCGTGGTTCGTGCGCGCCGTGGTGGGCGATCCGGTGCAGGGCCAGGCGCTGGTGGCGCAGGGCGGCAAATGGGGCGGCTGGGCGGTGATGCTGTCCATGCCATTGCTTGGCGCCACGATCGACCGGTTGGGGCCACGCAAGCCGCTGCTGGCGCCGGTCGTGCTGGCGATGGTGGTGATCACCACCAGCCTGTGGTGGGTGATGCCGGCCGGTCATGCAGGGCTGGGCGTGATGTGGGTGATCGGCGCCGGCGCCGTGATGACCTGGCTGTTTTCGGCGCACGAGATGCTGCACAATGCGCTGCTGGTGCCGGCGGCCGGCCATGCCGGCGTGGCGCAGGCGAGCGGGCTGGGGCTGGCCGGCGGCAATGCCATGAGCGTGGGGCTGCTGCTGTTCGTGCTGCTGGCCTTTGCCTTGCCGGGATCGGTGGATTGGCCGTTCGTGCCGGCCACGCCCTTGCTGGGCCTTGATCCGGCGCTGGGCGAACCGGCGCGCATCACCGGGCCGATCGTGGGGGCGCTGATGCTGGTGGGCAGCATCCCGTTGTTTCGATCCGTGCCCGACATGCCGCGTACCCGTGCCCGGCTGGGCGCGGCGTTGGCGGGCGGTGCCAACGATCTTTGGCGGCTGGTGCGCGATGTGCGCGGCAATGCCAATCCTTTGCTCTATCTGCTGGCGCGGATGATCTTCACCGATGGCCTCACCGCCATCCTGCTGTTTGGCGGCATCTATGCGGCGGGCACCATGGGATGGGGCACGTTGCAGATGCTGGGCTATGGCATCGTGCTGAGCTGCGCGGCGGTGGTGGGCGGGCTGCTGGCGCCGCGGCTGGATGGATGGCTGGGGCCGCGCCTGGCCCTCATGCTGGAACTGCTGTTGCTGATTGTCTTGCAATCGCTGGTGCTGGGGATGGGGCAGGATCGCATCCTGTTCCAGCCGGCCGCGACCACGCCGATGTGGGATGGGCCGATGTTCACCACACTGCCGGAACTGGTGTTTCTGGGCCTGGGTTGCGGCCTCGCCATCACGGTCACCGCGGCCTATGCCTCGTCACGCACCCTGCTCACCCGGCTGGTGCCGCCAGACCGGCTGGGGGCCTTCTTCGGTCTTTATGCCTTGTCGGGTACGGCCACCATGTGGCTGGGGCCGCTGCTGGTAGAGCAGGCGACTCGCATCGGTGGAAGCCAGGCGGCGGGCTTCGTGCCGGTGATCGGCCTGCTGGCGGTGGGGTTGGTGCTGCTGCTGTTGGTGCGCGGCGGCGGGAAACTCGCAGCCTAGCCCCCAGATCAACCTTCAATCTTCTCGCGCGCGTAGGTGCCCCACATCTGGCCGCGCAGGATGTAACCGGATTTGCCATCCTTGCTCACCCGGCACCAGATATCCTCGCACAGGGTGATGTTCACCACCGCGCCCGGTGCGATCCGCCAGGCGATGCGGCTCTTCATGTCGGGCGCGACGTAAAG
>JAIXQM010000054.1 GCA_027485735.1 Sphingomonadales bacterium
GAGATCGGCTCGGCCTTCCGCTATGCCCAGATGCGCCTCGCCCCGGCGCGGCTCACCCACTGCATGCGCTGGCTGGGTGCGGCGGCGCGCTGCCAGCATATCGCGCTGGAACATGCCCGCGTTCGCACCGCCTTCGGCAAGCCGCTGCTCGCCCATCAGGGCGTCAATTTCATGCTGGCCGACAATGAAATCGCCCTGCACCAGGCCCGCCTCGCCATCCGCCACGTCGCCTGGCTGCTCGATAACGGCGTGCGCGCCCGCCACGAAAGCAGCATCGTGAAGGCCAGCGTGTCCGAAGACCTGTTCAAGGTCGCCGATCGCTGCGTGCAGATATTGGGCGGCATCGGCGTCACTTCGGAAACCGTCGTCGAAATGATCTTCCGCGACATGCGACCCTTCCGCCTCTACGACGGCCCCACCGAAGTGCACAAATTCGCCATCGCCACCCAGTTGGAACGGCAGGGCAGCGCGTTTACCGATCCAGTGGGCTGGTGATCAGAAGCGCAGGCCGGTCGCTGCCGCCAGATCGGCCAAGGCCTGCGCCTCACCCGTCACCTTGATCGCCGTCATGCCCAGCGCGGCGGCTGGCTTGCAGTTGATGCCCAGATCATCAAGGTAAACGCAGGCCGCCGGCGCCACGCCCAGCGCTTCGCACATCATCAGGTAGATGCGCGGATCGGGCTTGCGCAGGCCAACCTTGGCACTCTCGATGACGTGGTGAAACTCGCCGAGGATATGCTTCACGCTCGGCCCCCAGCCGATATCCTCCTCGCTCGCCACATTGTTGGTGATGCAGCCGATCTTGAACGCGGCCTTGCACGCCCGCAGCGCTGCCACCATCCCCGGCCGCACATCACCCGCCAGCAACGGCAGCACATCACCGCCCGGCACATCGTGGCCCAAGGCCAGCGCCTCGGCCCGGAACGCCGCATCGAACTGGCCGGTGCTGATCTCGCTGCGTTCCAGGCGCGCCCAGGCGTTGGTATCGGGATTGGTGGCATTCACCGTGCGGATGAAGCCCGTCGGCAGGCCCCGTTGTGCCTCATAGCGGGCAAACGCCTCGAAAGGCGACGAGGTGATCACCCCGCCAAAATCGAAAATCACCGCCGCGATTGCCATGCCAACATCCTTGTCGTGGAGACGTCGTTCTTAGGCGCGAAGGGCAGGGACTTCACCCGAGAAAAGAATAAGGGGGGCCTCCGGCGGGCAGGGTCGCAGACCCTGCACCCGTCAGTTGGATTTGCCCATTTGCCGTTGAAGGCCGGCCTGATTGCTAGAGCGCTGTCCAAAATCAAACGGGTGCAGGGTCTGCGACCCTGCCCGCCGGAGGCAATCCTGCCTTGAACCTTAAATCGAAAAGCTCGACCCACACCCGCAGCCCGACGCCGCCTGTGGGTTCTTCACTTCGAACGCCGCCGCGCCGATCTTCTCGACATAATCGACTTCGGCACCGGCGACGAAGGGCAACGAATCGGGATCGACCAGCATGGTGACGCCGTCGGTTTCGACCAGCGTGTCACCATCGGCCGGGGCGGATTCGAGGCCGAAGCGATATTGGAAGCCCGCGCAGCCGCCGCCATCGACGGCGAGGCGCAGCATCATGCCGGGTTTGCCCTGACGTTCAGCGATAACAGCAACGCGTTTGGCGGCGGCGGGGGAGAGGCGGGGCAGCGTTTCCATGACGCCAATGTAAGCGCAGGGCAGGCCGGCTGCAACCGGCGCTTCAATCAGCGGCCAGTACGGACCTTCCAGGCGCGGCCGCCTGCCATCACCATGTCGTCGCTGGCCAGCGGTGCGAAGGGTTCGTCGCTGGCGATATCCACCGGGGCAATCACGGTGACGCGGCTGCGGGCCGGGGCATCGACACCGAAGTTGGCGAGATCAAGGAAGGGCTGCGGATCGAGGGCGCGGCCATCAAGGCGGACTTCGAAGTGCAGGTGGGTGCCCGTCGAGCGCCCGGTGGAGCCCATGCCGCCGACAACCTGGCCCTGACGGATCACGTCGCCTTCCTTCACGTGGAAGCGAGTCATGTGGCCGTAGCGGGTTTCAAGGCCATTGCCGTGATCGACCACGACCACCTTGCCATAGCCCGCCCACCAACCGGCGCGGACAACGACGCCGTCGGCGGCAGCGTGAATGGCGTCGCCGGTCTTGCCGGTCATGTCGATGCCGGCATGGAAGGCGCCGCCACCGTGGAACGGATCGGACCGATAGCCGAAATCCGACGACGGATCATAGTGGTTCACCGGCAGGAAGGCCGGGATGCGGGCGAAGGTGGCAGCGATGGCGGCCTGGCGCGCAGCGCTGGCCTGCAGATCGCGCACTTGCGGATCATTGGCGGCGATGAAGGGCCCGCCGGCGTAGCCGAGGAAACGATCGGGGTTGAGGCCAAGGCGGCGCAGCACGGCTTCGGCGCGCGGGGTGCCGGCGGGGGCAGCACCAATCAGCGCGGCAACCGGCTGGCCGGCGCGCGGCAGCATGCGGGCCAGGGTGGCGGCATCGGTGCGTTCGTTGGCCAGCGCGGCAAGGAAGGCGCGGCGGGATTCGGCCATGCTGCTGGCTTTGTTGGTGGCGCTGTCGTCCAGCGTCATGGCGGACACGGCGGCGACGGCGGAAATGGGGGCGATTTGGGTGGCATCTTCGGCGGCGGCCGGAGCGGCTGCCACCAAGCCGAACAGGCCCAGCGCCGCCATCACCATCTTGCCGCTCAGAAATTGCATGGCTCAGTGCGACCCTTCATCAGGCTGGGAACCCGGACAAGCGGAGAGAATTCACCGGAATCAGCTTCCAGCGCCTTTACCCTGCAAGACCATTGCCCCTTTGCCGCCGGTGAACCCGGCTGACGTTCGTTACAGAGCAGCCCCGGCGAAGCTGAACAACGGGTCAATTGCCGGGGAGCGGCCAACCGTTCGGCGCAGACGACGAATTGTGACCTTTTCGTGCCAGAAGCGCGAAACTCTGGCCGTCGGCGGCCGTACATACACTCATGGCACCAGTTAGATCCGTCGGATGGGCCCCGGCTGGAGCGCTGGTGCGCGAGGGTGCCGGCGGCGAATCAGCATCGAAGGGGGCCCCCTCCCCGCGATGATCCGGTCGCCGCCGGTTTTTCTCCCTCGGTGTTCGTGAAAGTTGCGTAGCGTAGAAATCCTCAGGGCGTCTTCAGTTCAAGCCAGCGCTTGGGCAGCGGCCAGCACGGCTTCGGCATGGCCGGGCACCTTCACCTTGCCCCACACTGCGGCGATTTTGCCGTCGCGGCCGATCAGGAAGGTGGCGCGCTCGATCCCCATATACTTCTTGCCGTACATGGATTTTTCCACCCACGTGCCATAGGCCTCCGTCACGTCGCCGGGGTCGCTGCCCAGCAGCACGGTCAGGCCGTACTTGGCGCGAAACTTGGCGTGGCTGGCAACGCCGTCGCGCGACACGCCCACCACCACCGTTTCGGCGGCATCGAAATCGGCCTTGAGCGCCGAAAACGCCTTGCCTTCGTTGGTGCAGCCCGGCGTGTCGTCCTTGGGATAGAAATAGAGCACCAACTTCTTGCCGGCGAATTCGCCAAGACTGATCGGGCCCGTGTCGCCGTCCATCGTAAAGGCCGGGGCAGCGGTTCCGGGGGTGGGCATGGTCATTTCTCATCTCCTTGGCTGAACACCTCTGCCCATGCCATGCGCACGGCCTGTCTGGCGATGGCCAGTTGCTCGGTGAAGCCGGTGAAATTTGCCGCAGCCAGCGCCCGCGCCAATATCGCCTGCACCGGTTCGGGCAGCGTATCGGGCACCCGGGCGCCGGCAAACAGCAGCCGCAGCCAGATCAGCGTGCGCGCCAGGAAATCATGCGCAGGCTTCAGATCGGCCGGCAGCAATCCTGCGGCGATGAGCTCATCCAGCGCCACCGGCAGCTCCGGCGCCAGGCCCTGCCCGCTGGCCAGCTGGCGAAAATGCACGATGAACTCCAGATCGACCATGCCGCCCGCGGCCAGCTTCACGTCGAACCGGCCCTGCGGCGGCTTGGCGGCGGCCATGTCCGCCCGCATCGCCAGCACAGCCTTGCGCAAGGTTGGTACATCGCGCGGGGCGGCCAGCACTTCGGCAATCACCGCCTGCGCCGCTGCCACCGGCCCGACCACCACGCGGGCGCGGGTCAGGGCCATATGCTCCCAGCTTTCCGCCTCCTCGCGCTGATAGCGGGCAAAACTGTCGATGGAGAGCGCCAGATTGCCCTTCGCTCCCCATGGTCGCAGCCGCGTGTCCACCTCATAGAGCGCGCCGGCAGCGGTCGGCACCGAAAGCGCCGTCACCAGCCGCGCCGCCAGCCGGTTGAAATAGGTGGCAGCCGGCAGCGGCTTGGCCCCGTCCGACAGCGTTTCGTGGTGGCCGGTGAACAGGAACACCAGATCAAGATCGCTGGCGTGCGTCATCGCCCGGCCGCCGTGCCGGCCCAGCGCCAGCACCACCAGTTCGCCGCCCGGCACACGGCCGTGGCTGCGGGCGAACTCCTCCGCCACCGCCGGCGCCAGATTCTGCACGGCGGCATCGGCGAGATCAGCGAGGCTGCGCCCCACGGCGAGCGCGCCGGCATGGCCTTCGATCAGTTGTGCGCCCAGCTGGAACCGCACTTCCGCCGTCCAGCGCCGCACCCGGTCCAGCCGCTCTTCCAGCCCGGCGTCGCGGCACAGGCTGGCGAGTTCCGCGGCCAGTTGCGTCGCATCAGGCAACGGTGCGAAGGCATCGGGGGACAGCATCACATCGAACAGCGCCGGATCACGCGCCAGTGCTTCGGCCAGCACCGGCGTGATGCCCACCAGATTGCCGAGCAGGCCAACCAGGCGCGGATTGGCGCGCAGCAGCGCAAAGAACTGCGCGCCGGCCGGCAATCCCGCCAGCAAGCCATCCAGCCGATGCGCCGCCGTGGCCGGATCGGCCGCCGCCGCCAACCGCGCCAGCAGCAGCGGCAGCACCGCTTCGAAATCGGCACGGGCCGATTCACTTTTCAGCGCGCGGTATTTGCCCTGCCGCCAATTGGCGATCAGCGGCGCAAGCAACTTGGCGAGGCCGGGGTGATGCTGCTTCAGCCACGGCTTGAGATCGGCCGGTACCGCCGTTGCGTCCGGCGTGGCGGCGCGGATCAGCCGGTCATAGGATGTGGCAACCGGATCGGTGATCGCGCTCAATCGGGCTTCCAGCGCCTTGGCATCCTTGCAGCCGCACAGGCGGGCCACGGCGTGGCGATCGGCGATCAGGCGCGGGATGGCGTGGGTCTGCTCATCGCGGCGCATCTGCAGCCGATGTTCCAGCGTGCGCAGCGCCCGGTAGCTGGTGGCCAGCCGCGCCGCTTCCGCCTCTGGCACATGGCCGGCAGCGGCGAGCGCGGCGAGGCCATCAAGCGTTGCCGGGCAGCGCAATTCAGGGTCGCGCCCGCCCCAGATCAGCTGGTTGATCTGGGCAAAGAATTCCACTTCACGGATGCCGCCGCGCCCACGTTTCAGATCAAAACCCGGGCCGATGGCCTGCCCGCCTTCGAAATGATCGCGGATGCGCAAGGATACCGACTGGATGTCGCGCACCGCCGTGTAATCCAGGCTGCGCCGCCACACGAAGGGCCGGATGCGGGCAAGGAATTCCGCACCCATGGCCACATCGCCCCCCACGGCGCGGGCACGGATGAAGGCGACCCGTTCCCAGGTCAGCGCTTCGGATTGGTAATAATGTTCGGCCGCCGCCAGGCTGATCGACATCGGCGTGATCTCGCTCGCCGGGCGCAGCCGCAGATCAATGCGGGCCACATAGCCATCAGGCGTCAGATCATTCAGGATCGCCACCGCCCGCCGCACGATGCGAACGGCAGCCTCGCCGGGGTCTTCGCTGCCCCGGCACGGCACCAATTCGGGATCGTGCAGGAAGATCAGATCGGCATCGCTGCTGTAGTTGAGTTCACGGCTGCCCAGCTTGCCCAGCGCCAGCGCCACCACCCCGCGATTGGGCGCACCGCGTTCGGCCAGCGCGGCGGCGATGGCGGCATCGATGGCGCGATCGTTGAAGTCCGAAAGCGCCGCCGTCACCTGCTCCAGCGGCCACAGGCCGGCCAGATCGGCGAGCGCCACCACCAGCGCCACATCGCGCCGGGCGGTGCGCAGGCGCGGCATGATCGGCTGCGCATCGTCTGCCGCCAGCGCGAGTGCGGCGGCGAGGGCCGCATCAGGCCCGGCGGCAGCGAGCGTTGCCAGCGTTGCTTGCCGGCCGCGGATCAACCCCTTCAGAAACGGCGCATCGGCCCAGGCGGCAACCGCTGCGTTGGTGAGGGCGGGCGACAGACCAGCCGGCAGCAGCGGTGCCAGATCAGGCGGCGACACAGTTGCAGGCAAGGCAAACTCCATGTCACCCTGATGCCAGTGCGTTCAGCCGCCAGCAAGCCGCGTCGCGGCATGCGGGGCCAACAGGAGAGCCATGATGAACATGCGTTTGGGATTGCTGGCAGCACTGGTGCTGCTCACCGCCTGCAACACCATCCAGGGCGCCGGCCGCGACATCAAGAGCGTGGGCCAGGCGATCGACAAGTCGGCCGGCGCCGCCAAGGATTAAGCGGCGCTTTCGCTCGACTGTTCAGCCGCGGCCACCTTGGCCCGGCGCTTTTCGGTGAACCAGATGCCGATGATCGAGATTTCGTAGAGCAACATCAGCGGGATCGCCAGCGCCACCTGGCTCCACAGATCGGGCGGGGTGAGCACGGCGGCCACCACGAAACTCGCCACCACGGCATAGCGGCGGCCGGCGATCAGCTGCTTGCGGTTGATGATGCCGGCGCGTTCCAGCAGCATCAGCAGCACCGGCAACAGGAACGCCACGCCAAAGGCGAGGATCATGCTCATCACCAGATCGAGATATTCACCCATCGCCGGCAGCGCTTCGCGGTTGATGCCGTTTGCACCCCCCAGCTGCTGGAAGCCCAGGAAGAAGCGGAAAGCCGCCGGCATCACGCCATAATAGGCCAGCGCCGCGCCGCAGGTGAACAGCACCGGCGTTGCAGCCAGGAAGGGCAACAGCGCCCGCTGTTCCTTCTTGTAGAGGCCAGGCGCCACGAAGCGCCACAGTTCGTTGGCGATCAACGGAAAGGCGATGCAGATGCCGGCAAAGGCCGCAACGCGGATCTCGACGAAGAATGCCTCATAAAGCTTGGTATAGATCAGCCGAGCGCCATTGCCGGAGGCATCGACCAGCGGCTGCACCAGGAAATCGAAGATGCGCCCGGCCTGGCTGAAACACGCTGCAAAGGCGATGACGAAATAGACGACACAGCGCAGCAGGCGCCCGCGCAATTCGATGAGATGATCGAGCAGCGGCGCCTTGCTGGCGTCGATGTCGCTGCGGTCAACCTCGTCGGTCATGCCGCTTCGCCCTTGGCGGCCGGCTTCTTGGCGCGCGGCTTGCGGGGTTTCTTCACCGGCGGCGCGGCTTCGGCAGCAGGCGGGGTTTCAACCGTGGCTTCGGGCGGTGCCACCGGCCACGGATCATGGCCAGGCTCTGCGGGCACCGGGCCAGACAGATCGGGCAGCATATTTTCCGGCAGCGCCGTGGCCTTCATGATGGCCTCGTTCTGCTGCGCCCACAATTTCTGCATTTCTTCCATTTCGGCTTCGCGCATCATCGCATCGAAACCGCTGCGCATGTGGCGGCTCATGGCGCGGGCCTTGCCCACCCATTGACCCACCCAGCGCATGGCCTTGGGCAGGTCTTTCGGGCCGATGACCAGCAGGGCCACCAGCGCAATGAGCATCAGCTCGGAAGAATCAATGCCAAACATCGTGTGACTTTGCGGGCCTTTTGGCGGGCCTCAGCCCCGTATCGTCGGGTCAGCCGCGGGCGTCTTCAACCGGAGATTTGGTCGCCGCCTGCGGATTCTGCGTCACCTGCGGCGGCGGCGCAGCCGGGCTGCCGGGCGCGGCATCGTCGTTCAGCCCCTTCTTGAAGCTGTTGATACCCTTGGCAAAATCACCCATCAGATCGGAAATGCGGCCACGGCCGAACAACAGCACGATGACCAGGATGACCACCAGCCAATGCGTAAGGCTGAACGAACCCATGATGTGTAACCCTTGCAGTTGTACGGGATGAACCCGTTGCCTTTACGCCGAGGCGCGCAGCTTTGCCAGTGTTTGCACGTGCGCCTGTCAGACGCGGATCAGCCGCCGCCCGAAACTCTGGCCGGTAAACAGCCCGCTGAACGCCGCCGGCAGGCTGGCCAGCCCGTCGAAAATCTCCTCGCGATACTTCACCTGGCCAGCGCGGATCATCCCGGCCAATTCGGCCTGCGCGGCGGGGAAGCCCGGCATGTCATCGAACACCACCATGCCTTCCATGCGCAGCCGCTTGCCGATGAACTCACGCGTGTTGTGAATGCCCGGCGCTTCCTGCGGGGTGAGGTTGTAATCCGCCACCTGCCCCGAAATCACGATCCGCCCCTTCATGCGCATCACCGGCAAGGCGCGATCGACACTGGCATTGCCCACATTGTCGAACAGCACATCCCAGCCATCGGCACTTGCGGCGGCGAACTGCGCGTCGAAATCGGCCGCCTTGTAATCCAGCGCCGCATCGAACCCGCATTCCTCCACCAACCAGCGGCATTTCTCCGCGCCGCCGGCAATGCCGGTCACATTGGATGCACCCCAGATCTTCGCCAACTGCCCCGCCGTCGCGCCCACCGGCCCGGCGGCGCTCGTCACCAGCACCCGCTCGCCCACCTGCATCTGCGCCACGCGCTTCAGACCAAACCAGGAAGTCATCCCCGGCACACCCAAAATGCCGTTCCACAGCGACAACGGCACATCCAGATCAGGCACCTTGGCCAGGTATCCGCGCCCGTTCGACACCATGTGCGTCGCCCAGCCAGTGCCCATCACCTTCTCGCCGACGGCAAACTTCGGATGGCGGCTCTCGATCACCTCGCCCACCGCAAAGCCATCAACCATCTGCCCCGGCTGCAACGGCGGCGCATAGGAAGCCCCCGGCGACAACCGCGACCGCGTGCCGGGATCACAACTGATGAAACGGTTGGCGATCAGCAACTGGCCTTCCGCCAATTCCGGAATCGGCAGCGTTTCGATCCGGAAATCTTCCGGGCTGGGTGCGCCCACGATATGCCGCGCCAACACGATGCGTTCCATTGTTCCAGCCGTCATGCCAGTCTCATCCCCATCAACAGGAGCCCATCATGGACCAACGCATCAGCATCGTCACCCTCGGAACCGACGATCTCCCCCGCGCCGTCGCCTTCTGGGAAGCCATGGGCTGGCCGCGCAAGGCCCGCAAATTCGACGCCATCGCCATGTTCCAGTGCGGCGGCCTGGCCTTCGCCCTCTACCCGTTCGACAAATTGGCCGAAGATTGCGGCATGGCCGACCGCGGCCCCGGCTTCGGCGGCTTCACCCTCGCCCACAACGTCAGCAGCAAAGCCGAAGTCGACGCCCTCCTCGCCCGCGCGGTGGCCAATGGAGCATCCCTGCAAAAGCCTGCCCACGATGCCTTCTGGGGTGGTTACTCCGGCTATTTCTGCGATCCCGACGGCCACCCGTGGGAAGTGGTCTACAACCCCTTCATGCTGCCCGGCCCAGATGGGGCGGTGACGTTGGCCGACTAGGCCAGCTGCTCCGCCAACAGTTCCAGCGCCGCCAGTGCAAACGCCACCATGTTCGCCTGCCGGTCACTTGACCCGGTCGCGATGGTGCGCGCGAACTGCACCGGGCCACTGACGGCCACCACGTCATGCCCAGCGGCATGGCCGTAGGGATTGCCGTTTGGCCCCGCCGCGCCGGTCTCGCCGATGCCCCAGGTGGCGCTGTGTTGTTTGCGGATGGTTTCGGCCATCAGCAAGGCGAAGGGTTCAGTGGCCGACATGAAACCGCGCACGTCTTCGCGGCGCAGGCCGAGCAGGCGGTGGCGGGCGCGCGGGGTGTAGACGACCGCGCCAGCGATATAGAAGGCCGACGCCCCCGGCACAGCCAGCAGCGCGGCCGAAATCAGCCCGCCGGCGGCGGATTCGGCCACGGCCACGGTTTCGCCGCGGGCTTTGAGTTGTGCGCCTACGCGGGCGGCGGTGGCGAACAGCGTGTCCAGGCTCATGGCTTTTGCCAGAGGGTGAAGCCGAAGTGCCATTGTCCCTGCGCCAATGCAGCGTGATCGGCGGCGACCAGTGCGGCAATGGCCGAGTGATCATCCGGGAAGGCCGGCACGACGATGCCGCCCAATATGTTCATCACCAGCCCGCCCACTGGGGTAACCGCCGCGCCGAGATGGCGGCGAATCGCGTCGGCGATCTTCTCGCTGTGCGGCGCTTCCGATGGGTCGCGGTGGCGCATGCGCAGGCGGGTGAGGATGTTCGAATGGCGCACCCGGCGCAGCTTTGTGCCGTGCGCGCGATCAATGTCATCGAGCACGCGGTTGCAGTGCTCCACCTCGTCGCGCTGCCATTGAAGGCGGTTGGGGCCGAAATAATCGTTGATCATCAGCCAGCCGCCCGGGTTGAGGCGTTCGACGCTCCACGCCAGCGCCTGATCGATATCGGGCATGTGATGCAGGCTGTGATCCCAGGTGACGAGATCAAAGCTGCCGGTCTCCTCCACAAAGGCATTGCCGATGCGCGCTTCCAGCCGGTCGCCCACGCCATCGGCTTGCGCGCGACGGCGGGCTTCCGCGGCGCGGGCTTCGGAAAGTTCCCACAGCCGCATTTCGCCCACGATGCCATCGAGCAGCAGCGCGCGTTCCTTGTCACCCGCGCCGGCGCCCACCGAAACGCCACGGCCCAACGGCCGGCCCGCCGCAACCGCCAGCGCGATGCGGCAGCCGCGCGAGTTGCCCGGCACGGCCTGGCCACAGACCTGTTCGTTATAGGCCGCCGTGCAGGCGTCGCTCGACCACCAGTTCACCCGGTCATTGAGGTCACGCACATGCTTGTCCCAGAACTGGCCGGCTGTGGTTGCCATCTCATCCTCCGGGGCAAAGTGGTGGCACAGCGCTCAATGAAAATCACGGCTTTTCGGAATGATGCGCACATCGCGGGGATGGCGGCCTCTTGGCGGTGGCGGCTTGCGGTTTGACGGCCCGTGCACCAGATCCTCACTGGCGCGGGCCAGCGGCGTGGTCGCGTCATGCGCGTCCGACAGGCGATCCAGCACAGCGCTGCGATCAACAATGCGCGTCGCCATCAGGTGCATCACGCCTTCCGGGCTCCTTTGCACCTCGCCTTCCACCTGCATCAGCCGGCTGGCCATGATGGCGCGCCGAAATGTTTCGAACAGCCGCGCCCACACCACCACATTCACCACGCCGCTTTCATCCTCCAGCGTGATGAAGATGGCGTTGCCGCCGCCCGGCCGCTGCCGCACCAGCACGACACCGGCCACCTGCGCGCGCCGGCCATTCTTCGCCACGGCGAACTGCGCGGCGCTGAGCACGCCGGGGAAATAGCGCCGCAGCAGCGCCAGCGGGTGGGCGCGCAGTGAGAGGCGCAGCACCTGGTAATCGGCGGCGACCTCCTCGCCCGGCGCCATCAGCGGCAGATCATGCGCGTCCTCATTCCCCAACTCACTGGCCGCCGCGGCGGCGAACAAGGGCAGGCTGTCCGTCGGCGTGCGCAGCGCCTGCCAGCCGGCATCGCGGCGGTTGAGGTTCAACGAGGCGCAGGCATCGGCATCGGCAAGCAGTTTGAGCGCGCGGGCTGGCAGGCCGGCGCGGGCAAGATCTTCAAGGGCACGGATCGGCCGGGCAGCGGCGATGCGTTCGGCCCAATCTTCGCGGAAACCGGTAATCTGGCGCAGGCCCAGCCGCAGCGCCAAAGCTGCATCAGCCCTGCCATCGCCCGCAGGCCGGCATGGCTCCAACGTGCAATCCCACGCACTGTGGTTCACATCCACCGGCCGCACGACCACGCCATGCTCGGCCGCATCCCGCACGATCTGGGCCGGTGCATAAAAGCCCATCGGCTGCGCGTTCAGCAGTGCAGCAGCAAACACCGCCGGGTATCGGCACTTGAGGTACGCCGACACCCACACCAGCCGGGCAAAGGCAATCGCGTGGCTTTCGGGAAAGCCGTAACTGCCGAACCCCTTGATCTGATTGAAGCAGCGCAGCGCGAAATCCGCCTCATAGCCACGCGCCACCATACCATCGACCAGCTTGCTCTCGAAAAACTCCATCCCGCCATTGCTGCGGAACGTCGCCATGGCGCGGCGCAGGCGATTGGCTTCGGCAGGCGTGAAATTGGCCGCGGTAATGGCCAATTTCATCGCCTGTTCCTGGAACAAGGGCACCCCCAGTGTCTTGCCGAGCACGTTTTTCAGCTCATCGGGATCATGCGGCGGCTTGGGGCTGGGGAAGTTCACCGCCTCACGCCCCTGCCGACGCCGCAGATACGGGTGCACCATGTCGCCCTGGATCGGGCCGGGCCGCACGATGGCGACCTGGATGACCAGATCATAGAACTCCGCCGGCTTCAGGCGCGGCAGCATGTTCATCTGCGCCCGGCTTTCGACCTGAAAAACGCCGATCGAATCCCCGCGTTGCAGCATCCGGTACACGTCATTGGTTCCACCGGGCGGCGCATCACCCGGCACATTGTCCAACGTGTAGGCATGCCCCAACTGCGTCTCGATATACTCGAACGCCCGCCGGATGCAGCTGAGCATCCCCAGCGCCAGCACATCCACCTTCATCAGGCCGAGCGCATCGATATCGTCCTTGTCCCACTCGATGAAGGTGCGGTCCGCCATGGCGGCGTTGTGGATCGGCACCAGCTCATCCAGCCGCGTCTGGGTGAGCACGAAGCCGCCGACATGTTGCGAAAGGTGGCGCGGCATCCCCATGATCTGGGTGACCAAACCACCCAGCCGGGCGATTTCAGGGCTGTCGGGATCCAGCCCGCTTTCGGCGAAGCGTTCGCGCTCCATCTGCGAAGCGTAACTGCCCCACACAGTGCTCGAAAGCCGCGTGGTCAGATCCTCGCTCATGCCCAGCACCTTGCCCACCTCGCGCACGGCGCTGCGCGGGCGATAATGGATCACGGTCGCCGCGATGCCGGCGCGTTCGCGGCCATAGCGTTCGTAAATCCACTGCATCACCTCCTCGCGGCGCTCATGCTCGAAATCGACATCGATATCGGGTGGTTCCTTGCGCTCTTCGGAAATGAAGCGGGAAAACAGCAAATTGTGCTTCGACGGATCGACCGCCGTGATGCCGAGCACGAAGCACACCGCGCTGTTGGCGGCGCTGCCGCGGCCCTGGCACAAGATGCCCCGGCCTTGCGCGAACGCCACGATATCGTGAACGGTGAGGAAATAGGGCGCATAGCCGGCCTTGGCGATGATGCGGAATTCGTCGGCCAGCAGCGCCATCAGCCTGGGCGGCACCCCATCTGGCCAACGCTCACGCGCCTTTTGCAATGTCAGCGTTTCCAGCCAGCCCTGCGGGGAATAACCGGCCGGCACCGGTTCGTTGGGATATTCATACCGCAGCTGATCGAGACTGAAATCGACCCGGGCCAGCAGGCGGGCCGGCGCCTGCAACGCCTGGGGGTGCTCACGGAACAGGCGGGCCATGTCCGCAGCGCTTTTCAGGTGGCGTTCGGCATTGGCGGCCAGCCGCGTGCCGGCGGCGGCCAGCGTTTCGCCCATGCCGATGCAGCGGATCACGTCGTGCAGCGGGCGTTGCTGCGGCGTCGCATAGAGCGGGGCGTTGAGTGCCAGCAGCGGCACGCCGGCCGCATCGGCCACCGCACTGAGCGCCGCCAGCCGCCGGCGATCGCTGCCGCCATGATGCAGCATCGCGCCTTGCCACAGCCGATCCGGGCAAGCCCGCGCCAGTTCGGCGAGGCGACCATGCTGGGCACCTGTTGGCGGCAGCGCAATCAGCAGCAGGCCATCGGCATGTTCGATCAGGTCGGAGAGGTGGAGGACGCAGTCCCCCTTTTCCGCCCGCCGGTTGCCGGTGGTGAGCAGGCGCGTCAATCGCCCCCAACCATGGCGGTGCGCCGGATAGGCGATCACATCGGGCGTGCCATCAGCGAACACCAACCGCGCGCCCACGGCGAGCTTGAACGGCTGCAGTTCGGTGCCGGCCTCCTTGGCAGCCTCGGCCAATTCGCGCACCGCCACATGAGCGCGCACCACACCGGCGACGGTGTTCTTGTCCGCGATGCCGATGCCGCAATGGCCCAGCGCCAGCGCCGTCTCCACCATCGCCGCCGGGCTCGACGCGCTTTCCAGGAAGGAGAAATGCGTGGCCGCGCCGAGTTCAGCGAAACCGCTGGGTGTCGCCATCATGCGAACAGGCCATGCAGATACCAGCGCGGCGGGCCGGGTTCGCGATCATACAGGCCGTGGCGGAACAGCCAGAACCGCCGGCCATCGGCGGCCTCGACGCGCCAGTAATCGCGCGTGAGGCCCGCACCGTCCTTGCGGCGCCACCATTCGGCGGCGATGCGTTCGGGGCCTTCGTGAGCGGTGACATCGTGGACCTGGCGGCGCCAGCGGAACCGGCGCGGCGGGCCATCGGGGACTTCGGCCAGCACCTCGATCGGCTGTGGCGGATCGAACACGCGGATGGGGCGGGCGGGCGGCTCGCCGGGCGCGGGGGCGTGCCAGAGCGAAGGCGCACTGCCGGCCAACGGCAGATCGAAACTCGCCTGTTCGGGGATGTGCGTATCGGCCCGAACCAGCCGGCGGATGCGCCCGCGCCCCAGCCGGGCGGTGAGGCGATCGACCAGTTCGGCCAATTGGGTTTCGGCGAGCTGGCCGCCCTCCAACCCCAATTGCGTCTCATCGAGCGCGTGGGTGACCGGCACGGCGAGGCGCACCAGATCATAGCCGAAGCCGGGATCGAGCGGATCATTGAGCGCGGCGATGCGTTCATCGAACAGGCGCAGCAGCACGGCGCAATCGCGCTGCGGTTCGGCGGTTTCCACCGCGACCTGCGCAACATGGCCATCGGCACGGTACAGCGCCAGCGCGAACAGCCGGCCACCGACCCCGCGCGCGCCCATCTGGACGGCGCAGCGCAGCAGCAGCTTCTCCAACGTGACGCGCACCGCATCGTTGGTGGCGATCGGTTGGGCAAAGCGCTGCTGGGCAACGATCTCGGCCACCGGCAGACGTGGATCAAGCGGTTGCGGCGCGGCCTCGGTCAGCGCATCGAGCGCGGCCAGCAGCGCCTCGCCAAAACGGGCGGCGACAGCGGCACGCGGCAGCTTCGCCACCTCACCGACCCGCTTCAGCCCGGCCCGGCGCAGCGCGATCTGCACCGGCTCCTGATCGGACAGAGCGGCCAGCGGCAGATCCGCAACGCGCGCCTGACCGAACCGGGCCAGTGCCATGGCGGCAGCCGCAGTGGCGGCCAGTGCATGGCTGGCGGTGAAGCCCAAACGGTGCAGCCGCGTCAGCACATCGGCGACCAGGCTGGCCTCCCCGCCGAACAGGTGGGCACAGCCACTGATGTCGATCACCAGGCCGTGCGGTGGCGCAGCGGCGACCATGGGGGACCAGCGGGTGGCACCATCCGCCAGCCAACCAAGGCAGGCCGCATCACCCGCCGGATCATGCGGCGCCACCCGCACGCCCGGCAGAACGGCGCGCGCATCGGCGAGCGCCAGGCCGGGGTGCAGGCCCTCTGCTGCCGCCGCCGGGCAGCAGGCGCGGATGATCTGGCGGCCACGATCATTGGCCACCAGGACGAGTGGTTCAGGCGGCGCGGATTTCTGTTGCCGGGCGAGGCGTTCGGCGGGCAGCCACGGCAGGCACACGGCCAACATCCGCCGCACGCCGGCCAAAGGCAGCGCCGATGGGGATGGCGGGCTGGGCGACCGTATTGGCGGGCAGGAAACGGCGGCGATCACGATCCCACTCCAGTTCAAGATAAAGGTCAGCTGGCCCGCCGCGCTGCCGCTCAAGGGTGAGCGCCAGCCGCGGCGGGCCGGGGGCATTGGCAGCAAGACGGCGGGCCGGCGCGGCGCGCGCCTGCCAGCGGGTGAGTGCCGCCGATGGCCGGGGCAGGCCGGCACGCAGCAGCAGGGTGAACACGCCGGACGCGGCGGCGGCCAGTTGCAGCCGGCGCGTCACGGTCAGATCGACGGCGCTGGCGCTGCCGGCCTCGATCACCAGGCAGGCCAGCGCCGCACAGCGCTGCGCCTCTGCCGCCGCCCTCAGCATCGGCAATGCCGCGCCCGCCGCCACCAGCCACAACCGCCCCGGATCGCCCCCAAGTTCGGCAAGGCCCGCGCCATACAACCGGCCATCGTCGCCCCGGGGATCGGCCAGCCACAGGATCGGGCCACTGCGCGCGCTGGCCAGCGCCAGCATCAGCGCCAAAGCAGTGGCAGCCGGCCCGTAGATTTCGTGACACCCCGCCAGCGCCAAACCGCCGCCCAAAGCTGCATCGACACGGCCGCCATCAAGCGCCACCCGCCCGGCAGCAGCCGGAACACGAGCGGACACGGGCGGCACCAGGCGGGCAACAGACGGCAACAGAACGACTCACTTATGGCAATTTGTTCTTTCTTTGTTCCAATTGCCGTCAGCCGCCCTGCAGAGTCAAGCGAGCGGCATTCTATCGCGCCCCATCCTACCGGGCTTTTGCCGCCGCCTCGCGCACGAGCAGAATGCGATCCTGCCCGAAATACATGTCGTCGCCGCCCACATAGAAGGTCGGGCTGCCAAAGCCGCCGCGCGCGATCAGTTCGTCGGTGTTGGCGCGCAGCTTGGCCTTCAGTTCCGGCGCGTCCGCCCGTTCCAGCGCGGCGGCATCCAGCCCGCCGGCCGCCGCCGCCTCGGCCAGCACATCTGCTTGAGAAATATCGCGATCTTCGCCCCAATAGAGCTGGAAGATGCGGCGCGCGACGGCCTCGCACTGGCCCGTTTCATCGGCCACCAGGCACAGCCGCATGGCGCGCGCGCTGTTCACCGGGAAGATGCTGGGCGTCCATTTGATCGACAGGCCCGAACGGCGGATCCAGTCCTGCATGTCCTTGGTGAAGTATCGCGCCTTGGGCACCACCGGCTTGGAGCGCATCTCGTACACCGACGGATTCACCGTGTTGAACACCCCGCCCACCAGGAACGGCCGCCAAACGATGCCGAACCCGTCCTCCCCGGCCGCCTTCACCAGCGCCTCGAACCCCAGATAAGTCCACGGGCTGGAACAATCGAAGAAGAATTCCACCTGTGCCGTCATGACCCTCTCCCCAAATGCTGCTTTGCGGTTACTGTGGGGCCATGATGCAGCGTTTCAAACCGATCTTTTTGCTGGCACCCTTGGCCGCCCTGCTTATCGCGGCGGCACCATCAGCCATGCCCGGAGCAACCCCAGACCGGGCTGACCGGCTGGCGCAGGCCGCCGCGCTGGTGGACAATGGCAAGCCGGCCGACGCCCTTGCCATCCTCGATCCGCTCCTGGCCGAATCCGATCTGCCGGCCGACAAGGGCCAGGTGGAAGGCCTGCGCAGCTTTGCGCTGGCCCGGATCGGCAAGTTCGCCGAAGCCCGCGCCGCCATCGAACTGGCGGTAGACTCAGCGCTCAATCCCACGCCGCTGCTGCTGCGCCAATTGTTCGTGCTGCGCGCCATTACCGGCGATGTGAACGGCGCGGCGCAAACGCTGCAGCTGGTCGCCGAATCCAATCCGAAATGGCTGGCCGAACTGCCGCACGAACTGATCGCCGATGTGCAGCGCACCACCGCCAGCGACGAACAGCGCAGTTTTGATCTGGCATATACGCTGGTCGCCGCCGGCTATTCGCCGCCCGACGAAACGGTAAGCGACGGCGATGCCTTGCGTCTTGCCGTGATTGCCGGACTGGCCAAGCGCGACCGGCTGGAGGATGCCAAGCCGATCATCGCCGCGCTGATCAACACCGCCAACATCGCCCGCCTGGCCATCGATCGCCGCTACCAATCGCTGTGGCCAGCACTGGAAGCCCGGCTCGGCCCCAGTGCCGATACCGCCGATGCCGCCTTCATCGCCGCCGCCGAGCAGAAACTCGCCGCCAGACCGCAATCCATCGTGGCCCGCGCCGGCGTGGCCGAAGCGCTGAACATCGCCAGTAAGGAACCGGAAGCGCTGGAGCGCATCAAGGACATCGGCGCCACCCCCGAAGCCTTGGCGAAAATGACCAACCGCGAGCTGTGGACAATGAACCTGAAGGCCGCGCTGCTGAGCGATGCTGGCCGCACCGATGAAGCGCTAGCCGTGCTCGACAGCGTGGCCGCGCTGCCCGCCGAAGGCCGGCCCAACACCCTCGCCTTCCGCATCATCGCGGCCGACATGGCGGAAGAAGCCGGCCGACATGCCGATGCACTGGCACGGGTGGCCGCGGCCGACAGCGCCGATCTGAACGACTATGGCAAACAGGCGCTGGCTGGCATACGGGTGTGTGCCCTGGCCCGATCCGGCAAAATGGCCGAAGCGCAGAAAATCGCCCTGCCCGCCGGCTGGACGAAAGAGGGCAACAACCGCGCCCTGCAGGCGGCTTTTGCCTGCTTGGGCCGGCTCGACGCGGCCGCCGCCGTGCTGATCAAGCGGCTGGACGACGAAAGCAGCCGCGACGATGCGCTGTTCGAACTTCAGCCCTTCCTGATCAACGACCGCCCGAACGCACCCGACAAGCTGACCAAGGC
>JAIXQM010000252.1 GCA_027485735.1 Sphingomonadales bacterium
AGAAGGATCAGCTTGTAATAGGCTTCATCGCCTTTCAGCGCCTGTTGCAGGCTGGCCAGCGTGACCGTGCTGTTGCTGATGCTGCGATAACGCGGGAATTCGGCCAGCCTGGCCAGCACGGCCGTCTGATCGCGGCCCAGCTGGGCCAGCTTGGCGCGCAGCGCGGCAATCTGTTCCTGCTCGATCACCGTGGGCGCTTCGATCTGCGCCAGCCGCGCGACGTCGCCTTCTGTGCGCACGATATCGCGCGAAAGGGTGATGGACGAACGGAACAGTGCCGAGGCTTCGTCACTGCCGCCCGACAATTCGCGCGCCAGCACGGCCTGGGTTTGCGCCACGCCGGGGCGCACCAGTATCTGCGATGCGTCGAACAGATCGGCAGCAGCGGCGGCGTCTCCCTTTTCGGCCAATTGGGCAAACCACGCGCCCAGCAGCGGCCGCAGCACCTGGCCGGCACCCGGTGTTTCCGGTGCGGCCTTGATGATGGCGCGGAACAAGGTTGCCGAAGCCGCGGCATCGCCCTGACGGGCAAGCAATCCGGCCAGCTGCGCCTGCGCGGCCAACAGCGCAGCGCTTTGCGGGAATTGCGCTTCCGTCAGGGCCACCGCCTGCTCCAGCGCGGCGCGGGCATTCGTCGGCTTGCCCAGTCGTTCGCCCACGACTGCCAGTTCGTTGGCAACAGCAGCGCGCAGCCACAGGATCGACAACACGCGGCCGCCACGCAGCCGAGCCAGCTTGGCCTGAGCATCGGCCAGTGCGGATTCGGCAGCAGCGAGTTCGCCGAGCCCGGCGCGGGCAGCGGCGGCCAGATATTGCGCCTGGCCATCAAGGATCGCCACTCGTTCTTCCAGGGTGAGCGCGGCAGTGCCGGCACCCAACGCGCGCATGGCGGCATCATCGGTGTTGAGCCGCTGCGACAGCGGCGTGTCGATAAAGCCTGCCGCGAGCCGGCTGGCATCGGTGGTGCCAACATTGCCGCTGACCGGGCGGGCCAGGATGTCCAGCGCTTGCCTATTGTGACGCTGGTTCAGCATGTGCTGGGCCCTGTGGTTGCGCAGCAGCCGGCTCGCCACCGGATCGCTGACGTCAAGCACCTGGGCAGCACGAGCGAACAGGCGATCCGCATCGGCGAATTGCAGCAGATTGGATTGCTGCAGGCCTTGGTTGGTCAGATATTCGGCACTGCGGGTAAAGCCCGGCGCGCCCTGGCGGCTGCGTTCGACCAGCAGATCGAAGAACTCCGCCGATTCGGCATAGCTGGCCGAATTGTTGCGGGTATAGGCTTCGGCCAGCGCCTCGTTCGGTTGCAGGTTGCCGGCCTGCAGGCGGGCAAAGGCCACCGGATCGCCGGCCTCGGTGGCGGCCACTTCCACCGTGCCAACCACCGGCGCGTCGGCCAGCAGTGATTGCAGGCCCAGCTCCAGTGCCGAGGCATAGCCGGCAAAACCATCGGCCACAAACAGCGTCCGCCCGCGCATCACCTGGTAGCGGACATGACCAAGCCCATCGATCGTGCAGCGCGACACCTGCACGCCGGGCAGGCCGGCAATGCTGGCTGCGGCCGGCACCGGGCAACCACTCGGCAACGCCGGCGCGGCGCTGCGCAGCGCATAAAGCGCCCCCACCGGCGCGGCGGCATCCCGGCAGATGATGCGATAGCCGCGATCGAACAGGCCCTTCAGCGCCGGATCAGCCGCTTGGCTCTGTGCCGTGCACAGCACGCCGGCGGTGCCGATGCGGAAACTGTCGGTGAGCGAAAGACTGTCCGCCGCCATGGCCGGCGGTGCGGCCATGGCGCTTGCCAACAGCATCAGTGACAGGGTCCGGCGCATCACTTCAGCCCTCCCGGCGCCCGTACGCCTCTTGGCATCGGGTCCATCCACAGGGCGGGGTTGCCGCCGCTGGTTACCGGATCGGTGGCATCGGGATCGACAAACAGCGGGCTGAAATCAATCAACCGCTGCAGCAGCACGATAGGCAGTTTCTCGGCTGCGGACTGGGCCGCTTCGCGCTGCTTTTCCTGCTCCGGCGTCAGTTCCTCGATGTTGTTGACGATGGTCACCACCGGCTGGACGATTTCATCGGGCAACAGGCCGGGGCAATTGGCGCTGACGATCAGGCAGCCATTGACCGTGCTGTCGGCCGTCACCAGGCTGATGCCCGGATCCAGCTGCACCAGCGCAAGCGTGTCGCGGTTGGTGGCAAAGCTGTTGTCGGCGCGCTGGATGCGGCCGTTTATCACCACGTTGATCGGGTTGTTGCCTTCGAACGCGCGGCGGATGCGCAGTCCGCCGGTGCCGGTGGTGAAACCAGCCTTCAACTGATCGGTGCCACTGTTCTGGATCAACACTTCTTCACCGGTGCCGATCAGGATGGTGCCGGCGCCGATGGAGCCGCCCACCACGGTTGGCGCACCGGCCGCATTCACGGCATCAATGCGGGCCTGCCCGGTCAATGTGCTGCCAGCCAACTGGGTGAGCAGACTGTCGCTCGCCACCCAAAGTCGCGGCGTCGTGATGGCCAGCGTGCCGGCCGGCGTATCCAAGCCGGCGCCAAGGCGCACGCTGCCACTGCCCTGCACCACTTCGATCCGGGTGTCGGCGAGCAGGTTCAGGCGGTTGTCCGCCCCGGCCTGCGCCATGGTCACAGCGCCCGTCACCCGCATCGTGCCGTTGGTCTGAAGCGTCACGCCCGGATTGGCCGCCTGGCCCGGCGCAATCGCCGGCAGCGCCAGCTGATCGACCGTCATGCCGCCAGCAAAGCTCCTGACCGTAATGCTGCTGGCCCGCAGCGCTCCGAATTCGCCGTTCGACAGACGATATGTGCCCGCCGCCGCTGCGCTGGCGCCGCCAATGATGGTCGTGGTGGACCCACTGCCAACGTTGAACAGGATGCTGCCACCGGCCGCGCCAACCGTTGCCAGCGGATCCAGGAAGATATCGCTGGACGTGACCGTGAGGCTGGGCGTGTTGATGTTGAAATCAAGCGTGGCGGTGCCGCCCACATCCACCAACATGCTGGTCGCCGCAGTGGCGTTGTTGACGAAGAAGTTGCCGGTGGCGGCAGCAATGAACCGTCCGGTGGTCGCATCGCCCACAGTGATGTCACCAACCAGCCTGATCGGCGTCGAGGCCAGCAACGCGGCAAACAGCGGATTGCCGGCCTGGTCGAAGCTGATCTGCGGCAACAGATCATGCGCGGCGATATAGACGAAACCGTTGGGCGACGTGCTGAGGTTGCCCGCATTGATACCGCCGGTATCGAGCAGCACGATCCCGCCCGGCGCCGTGACATTGCCCGTCGTCACCCCCAGCACGCCCGACAGTGTGGCGCTGCCCGACACATTGATCGGCCCGGTACGGATCGTGCCCGGCGAGGTGGCGAACAGCACGCCTGAAGCCCCCTGCTGCGGGTTCACTGTGCCGGCATCGATGGCGCCAGTGGTGATGGCACCGCCGGCGGTGAGGAACACACGGTTGCCCGACGACAAGGTGCCGGCCGTCAACGTCGTGTTCGACGAAAGCCGAATCTCGCCATCGGCGCGCACGTTGCCCGTGGTAAGCGTCGCGCCCGGCCGGTTAGCGGCCAGCACCAACGACTGGCCGGTGGTGATGTTACCGGCCGTGATGCTGCCATCGCTGGCGAGACTGATCTGCCCCTGCGCCGCCAGATCGGCCAGCACCAGGCTGTCCACTGCTGAAAGGTCGAGGAAGCCCTGGGTCGCCAGGCTGCCAACCTGCAACGAACCCACGCCCAACCGCGCGCCAATGGCGGCGTTGATGGTGCCGGTCACCCGCAGCAGGCCGGTGGACCGGGCCTCGAACAGGCCGGTGGTCACATTGCCGTTAATGATGGTATCCCCAACGCGCGCAGTGCCCGCAGCGGCAAACAGCGCTGCGTAATCCGGCACCCCGGCGGGGAAGGTGATCAGGCTGCGCTGCACGAAATCATCGATGCGGATGCGCCCGGTGGTGGGCGTGGTCAGTGCAGCGGTGGTGATGGTGCCACCGCCAAGCAGCACCAGATCGCGGCCACTGGTGACAGAGCCGCTGAGCAGCGCGCCTTGCGCCACCAAGCCAACATCGCCAGCGCTGGTGACAGCACCTGTCGTCACGGGCCCGAGCGAGCGCACATAGATATCGGACGGGCCGGCAAACGGGTCAACGATGCCGGCATCAAGCGCGCCAAGGGTGACGGCCGTATCGGAAACCAGCGTCATGCGCCCGCCGGTGCTCACCGAGCCGCCATTGAGGCCGGTATTGCCGCCCAGGAAGACATTGCGATCAGCCCGCATGCTGACAAAGCTGATGCTGTTCGCGGCAGAAATGCTGATGTCACGATTGGCATCAATATCGCGCAGTTGAATGCTGCTGGAGCTGTTCATCAGCACGTCATTGCTGCCCGTGGTGTTGGTGACCAGATCGATCCCCTGCGTGGCCGAAATCTCCAGGGTTTGCGCAGCGATGGTGCCAATAGCGCCCGTCGCTGGCACATCGAATGCCGAACGCACTTGCCCACCTGAAGAGACGAACAGGCGGCCGCCAACCGTGATGGTGCCACCATCGTTGAACCCAAGGCTCTGCTGCGACACCACCTGGCCATCGCCGGCAATGGCGATGGTGGAACCGGTATCCGCCACCAAGCCGCCGCGCAGCGGCGACGCCGAAGGCTGGGTGCCATTGGCCGATGCGACCAACGTCGCCATGGCAAGGCGACTGCCATCCAGTGCGAACACCCGCACCACGCCAGCCTGGCTGGTCGCGCCGGTGGTAAGGGCTTCTGCCCTCACGTCGCCGGCAATGGCGAAATCGCCGGCCACGCCGCTGCCACCGCCTTCGCTGCTCAGTTCCACCACGCCGCCGCGCGCGTTTCCAAGCGATGTGGCATTGGCGAACAGATCAACATTGCCAGCCACGCTGCCATTGGCTCCGCGAACCGACAGCCCCACAGAACCTGCCGTGGCATCGCCACTGGCACCCACTGTCTGCCCCGCACCGCCATTGCCGCTGCGGGCACTGGCATCAAGATCGGCGCTGGCCATGGAGAAATTGCCCGCCGGGCCCTGCGTGTTGCCGGCCATGCCGACAGACACGAAGCCGCCTTGCGCCGAACCGCCGTTGCCGCCCGTCACGCTGCCATCACCGCCTGTACCGCCTTCGGCAAAGACACTGGTCTGCAGGTCGCCCATTGCAATCGTACCGTTGCTACCGATCCCACCCAGTTCGATGCTGCCGCCCGTGGCCGCGCCACCTGCGCCGCCGGTGCTGCCGTCGCCGCCGCGGCCGCCTCTGGTAATCGTGTTGATCTCGACAATGCCGGCCGACGACAGCTGTAAGCGGCTGTTGTTGTCCGGCCCGGTCAGTTGCAGGCGGATATCGGCGCCACTGGCGCTGCCGCCGCTGCCGCCCAGGGCACCAAATCCACCGCCGCTTTCCGCTCTGATTGCGGTGTTGCCATCAATGACGAGCGCGCCGCTGTCAACAAACAGATCAAAGACTGCGCCCTGCGCGGCCCCGCCGCCGACACCGGTTCCCCCGCGACTGTCGATGACCACGTTGAGGCCAGCGCCACCAATATTGACCGTAGAGGAATTGACCGAAGTGACAAAGCGCCCGCCCGTGCCGGCACCGCCGGCGCCGCCGAAGCTTGACCCGCCACGTGTATTCAGGGTCAGCGCCGCACCGCCCACCAGATCGACAGCGGCGTCCGCCGTCGCGCTCAGGGTCAGGTTCGTGCCGGTTGCGGCACCGCCCGCGCCCGGCTGCAGGGGAGTGACATCGCCGCCCGCAGCATTGGCCACCACCGACAGCACGCCATCAACGGTGAGAATACCGCCGCCCAGATTGGGATCGGCCGTGGCACTGATCAGCATGGAGCCGCCAGTGGCCGAACCGCCGTCGCCAATGTCGTTCAGCCATTGTCCGCCCGAACGCGATTGCTGGATCGACAGATCGCTGCGCACCCGGATCGAGCCGCTGGACGATATCGCGATCGTTCCGTCGCTGGCACTGCCTGCACGGGCGGGGCCCTGCGGCGCAAGCGCGCCGCCATCGCCGCCATTGGCATTGCCGCGGATATCCAGGCCGCCCAGATCGATGGACGTGCCAAGCTGGCTGGTGACCCGCACGATTGCGCCCGAGGCATCACCACCAGTTTCGCCGCTGCCACCCCTGGTATCGGCAAAGATCTCGGCAACGCCGGCGAAGGTCATCGCTTCGGCATTGGCCGTCTCCAGCTGGACAAGGCCGCCCCTGGCCAAGCCGCCGTTGCCCTGAACTGTCGCGTTGCCGCCATCAGCCGTGACAAAGCCTTCGAACCCGCTTTGCAGGGCAAGATTGCCGCGCAGGCCGATACTGCCGCCACGGGCCTCGCCGCCGCCGGTGCTGCCATTGCCGCCCCGCGCGCCGCCTTCCAGCACCACGCTGCCGGCGATGCTGATATTGCCCAACAGGTTGAACCCGCCGCCAGCGGCCAGCCCGCCGATGCCACCGGCAGAATCACCGCCAACCGTCTTGGCCGACCAATCAATCCGGCCATTGACCTGCGCCGAGCCTGCCTGCGCACGCAATTCGAGGAAGTTGGCGATGCCGTCGCCGCCCACCACGCCGGCGCCGCCCAGGCCATCCATCGTGATCTGCTGGCGACCGCTTTCAAACCGTCCCAACTGGCCACCGGCCTGCGGATTGGCAAAGCTGCCCATGTTGACGCTGCCACCGCGACCGGTGCCACCATTGCCGCTGATCAGGGCCAAACCCCCGGCGCCGCCGCGACCGTTGCCATTGATCAAAATCCCTGGCTGTGCGGTCGAAGCCGGCGCAATTAGCAGGGTGCCGCCAACGGCCGTGATGAACGCCGAACCGGCCGTACCAAAACCGCCATTGCCGCCGGCGCCATCGGCCGTGCTGCCAGCCCCGCCATCACCGCCAAAGGCGTTCAGATCGACAGTGACAATGCCCGTGCTGATCGTGCCCGCATCCGGCCCGCCAGCCAGATTGGCGCGGAAGCCCACGGCAAAATCGCTGGCCGACGCATTGCCGCCATTGCCGCCATCGTTGGTGAGGCCATCGCCGCCGCGCCCGCCGGTGGCCGTCATCGTCGCCGTGATATTGCCGGTCGTCATCGTGCCGCGATTGTTGTTCGATCCGATGAACACGCCATGGAAATTCGCCCGATCGGCCGTGCCGCCCCGGCCCAGGATGCCTGCACCATTGCCCGCCGTCGCGCCGGCCAGAATGGTGAGATCCCCTGTGGTGATCGACGATGTCGCCACCGCCTGATCCATCACCAGATTCACCTGGCCGGACAATGCATCGCCGCCAAAGCCTTGAGCGGCCGTGCCGCCGGTGGCTTCGCCCACCAGTTCAACCTGGCCCAGCAGGCTGAGCTGGGCATCGCCCGTGGTGCCGGCCAGCACCTGGCCGCCAGTGCCAGTACCGCCACTGGCACCATTGCCGCCGATGCCGCGCGCCCGCAGCGACACCTGGATATTGCTGGCCGCCTGACCATCCAGCGTGATCTGGCTGCCACCGCTGGCATCCACCGTCACCGTGCCGCCAAAGCCGTCGCCGCCGCGTCCATCCACCGCGTTGCCGGCAGCGCCTGCCGCTGTCAGGCTTATGCCAATTGTCGTGCCGCCGGCTGCAACAATGCCGATACGGCTGCCATTGCTGGCCAGTACGCTGGGCGAACCGGCAAAGGCATCGCCGCCATTGCCGCTGCCCGCCGCGTTGCCGCCCACGGCCGAAGCGGTGAACAATTCGATGCCGGCGATATCGATGGTGCCATTATCGGCCGAAATCTCCAGCGTGCCCGATTGCGCCCGGCCGCCGTTGCCCGCCCCAGCGGCATTGCCGCCGGTTGCCCCGGCAGCCGCCAGCCGCATTCGGCCCAGTGCCAGACTGCCACCCGATTCGGCGCGGATCAGCAGCGCGCCGCCAATCGCGTTGCCGCCATCACCATCGGTGGCATTGCCGCCACTACCCCCAGCGGCAATCGTGTCGAGGAAGGCATTGCCGAGCAGTTGCCCGCCGGTGCGCGCCACGATGGTCGCAGTGCCGCCCGTGGCCTGGCTGCCAATGAGGCCGCCGCCACCCTGGCCAAAGCCGAACAGCCGCATGCTACCCGTTGCCGTCGCGACAGCTCCGTTCAGGATTTCAAGCGTGCTGGTGCCCCCCGTGGCGATGCCGCCCGTGCCGGCCGAATCATTCCCAGCCACGGCTTGGGCCTGCAGAGACACGCCCGTGGTACCAAAACTGCCGCCGATCAGCTGGACACTGGCGGTACCACCAACTGCGTTGCCACCTTCTGTTCCTTGAATCCAGCCAGCATTCGCCAGCACATCAAGGCCAATGCCACCAAGCTGCACCACCCCAGCCGAACGCATGTTGAAACTGCCGGCCCGCGCGGTCACGCCATAAAGCGGCGTGGACGCCGTGCCCTGGACATTGGCACTGAGCCCCAGCGCGCTGCGGAATTCGCCTAGCGTCCCGGTATCCACACTGATCAGGCCGCCCTGGATCAGGGCATTGCTGTCGAACGTATCGCTGTTGCTGGCGGCGGCCAGCGTAGTGCTGCCGCCCACATCAATCAGGCCACTGCCCGCGTTGATCGCGATGCTGCCACCCAGATTGGCGGTACCATCACCGCTTGCCAGCATGGTCAGCGAACCAGCCACATCCAGCGTGCCCGCCGAAACATCCACGCTCAACTGGCCGCCGGTGCCATCGCCTTCCGCCGAATTGCTCACCACAACGGCAATGCCGTCCAGCCGCAGATCGCCGCCAATGCTGGTCAGCCCGGCAAACACCGACATTTCGGCCCGGCCGCCCGTAGCACTGCCGCTGATGGGGCCCGCGCCGCCTTCGCCGCGCACCGTCAGGGTGAGCGACGGCGTGTTCAAACCGCCGGCCGAAGTGATGAAGATGCCGCCACCGGTGCCGGTGCCACCCTGGGTCAGGCTGTTGCCGCCGATACCGGTGGCCTTCAGCTCGATCAGGGGCGTGCCGGGATTGATGATGTTGAGCGTACCGCCCGACCCAACGTCGAAATCAATGCCGCCGCCGGTGCCATTGCCGCCAGGATCGCCGTTGAAGCTGTTGCCGCCCGTACCGATGACATCGGCAACGAACGTGCCGGTGCCACCCATATCCAGTTCCAGCGTGCCCCCGGCGCTCACGCTGATGGTGCCGGCCGCGCCGTCGCCGCCGGTGCCAATGCTGTTGCTGTTGCTGATGCCGATGGCGTTGGCGGTCATGGTGATACTGCCCGACCGCGAGAAATGCGCCGCGCCGGCTTCATTGCGCAACACGATGGACCCGCCAAAGGCGGTCGGCACAGCGCCGCCTGCGACAAACCCGCCTTCAGCCGAAACCGACAGCGACAGGCCGTTGCTTTCCAATGTGCCGGCAAGCGACTCGATCCGGATCGAGCCTCCGATGGCTTCCCCGCCTGCGCCATCGCCGAAGATCGCGCTGGCATCAAACGACAAGGCACCGCCAATGGATGCCGTGCCGCGGTTGCCAAAGGTGACCCCGCCGCCCGCCATGGACGCATTGGGCACCTGGCTGAAGCTGGTCGCCGAGGCATTGGCCCCCAGTTGCCCGCCAACGACAAGGCGGTTGTCAACATCTGCAGAGACCACGATTTCGCCGGCCGCCGACGGCGATCCGGGGAATCCCTGCTGCAGGAGAACGCTGGCATCCAGCGCGATATCAACATCAACCTGCAAGCTGCCGGTTCCCGATCCAGCCATGTTCACAAAACCACCGTTGGCCACCGGTGCGAGGGCCCTGGCCGACATGATCAGCTGATCAGTGACACCGACGGTGCTGCCATCTTCATAGGCCAAAGTGAGCGTGCCACCCGTCCC
>JAIXQM010000004.1 GCA_027485735.1 Sphingomonadales bacterium
AAGCCGTGCGGCGGGGATCATCCGCCTGTCGGATAGTTGGGGGCTTCGCGCGTAATGGTCACGTCGTGCACGTGGCTTTCCTTCAGGCCGGCATTGGTGATGCGGATGAACTCCGCCCGCTCCCGGAACTGTTCCAGCGTGGCAGAGCCGGTATAGCCCATCGCCGCCTTCACGCCGCCCACCAGTTGGTGCAAAACATTGCTTGCCGGACCCTTGTAGGGCACCTGGCCTTCAATGCCTTCCGGCACCAGCTTCAGCTGATCCTTGATGTCCTGCTGGAAATAACGATCAGCACTGCCGCGCGCCATGGCGCCCACGCTGCCCATGCCGCGATAGCTCTTGTAGGTGCGGCCCTGCCACAGGAAGGTCTCGCCCGGCGCTTCCTCGGTACCGGCGAGCAGGCTGCCCACCATAACGGCGCTGGCGCCGGCGGCGAGCGCCTTGGCGACGTCGCCACTGGTGCGCAGGCCGCCATCCGCGATCACTGGAATGCCCAGTTTCCAGGCGGCTTCGGCGGTGTCCATCACCGCGGTCAATTGCGGCACGCCCACGCCGGCGACAACGCGCGTGGTGCAGATCGAACCTGGCCCGATGCCCACCTTGATGCCATCAGCACCGGCATCGATCAGGGCCATGGCGGCAGCAGCGGTCGCCACATTGCCGGCAATCACCTGGGCGCTATTGCTGTACTTCTTGATGCGCGCCACCGCTTCGGCAACGCGGTCGCTGTGGCCGTGGGCGGTATCAACGATGATCAGATCGCACTCGGCATCCAGCAGCGCCTCGGTGCGTTCGAACCCGGTATCGCCCACGGTGGTGGCAGCGGCAACGCGCAGGCGGCCGGCTTCATCTTTGGTAGCGTTAGGGTGGTTCACCGCGCGCACGATGTCCTTCATGGTGATCAGGCCGATGCAGTGGCCATCATCATCCACAACGATCAGCTTCTCGATGCGACGGTTGTGCAGCAGGCGGCGGCATTCGGATTCGGTCACACCGGGGCGCACGGTGACGAGATTTTCCTTCGTCATCAGCTCGGCAATCGGCTGCGCGTCATTTTCAGCAAAGCGCAGATCGCGGTTGGTGACGATACCAACAAGGCGGCCGGGGGCGCCACCGGGGCCGACTTTCTCCACCACCGGAAAGCCCGAAATGCCGTGGCTGGCCATCAGCGCGCGGGCATCAGCCAGCGTCTGATCCGGGGTAAGCGTGATCGGGTTGACCACCATGCCGCTTTCAAAGCGCTTCACCTGGCGCACGGCCAGCGCCTGCTCCTCTACGGTGAGATTGCGGTGCAACACGCCGATGCCGCCCAGCTGCGCCATGGTGATCGCCATGTCGGCTTCGGTCACTGTGTCCATCGCGGCGGAAAGCACCGGGATGTTGAGCCTGATGCCCTTGGTCACCCGTGTCGAAGTATCGGCCATGCTGGGCAACACGGCGGATGCGGCCGGCACCAGCAGCACATCATCGAAGGTCAGGCCCAGGCGGGGTTCCTTGATCCGGGATGACATGATGGGCGACTCCTGTGGCTGCGGCGGTTGGCTTCCATAGGGGTGAAGGCCGCCCATGAAAAGAGCGCGCTGCGTTGCCACAGCGCGCTCCCGTCATTCAGATGCAGGCAGACCGGCTCAGGCGCCGGCCAGCACACCATAGAATTGCGCGATCTGGGCGCGCGGACCGGCCTTGACGGCATCAAAGGCGGCCTTGGCGCCGGCCTTGTCACCCATCTTCAGCAAGGCCGCACCCATGCGCAGGTTCACGGTATCCTGATCGACAACCGTGTTGCCAATCAGGCCCTTGTAGAAGCCCACGGCCTTTTCATGCTGGCCCAGATTGGCCAGCGTGTCGGCCACCACCAGCGCGATGCGCGGGCTTGCCTTGGCTTCCTTTTCCAGGCCGGGCAGCGCTGCCTTGGTCTCGGTGTTCTTCGACGCTGCGAGGCGCACGATTTCACCGACATTCTGCTTGCCCGGATCGATCAGCTTCTTGGTGATGGCTTCCTTCAGCACCATGTCGGCTTCGTTGGGCATGCCGCGTTCGATGGCGGCATCGGCATATTCCAGATAATTGTTGCCGGTGGTCATGGCGCCGGCAGCCCACATCAGGCGGCCCCAATCCAGCAGCATGTTGTTGTCCATGTTGCCGGCGCGCTGCTTCACCAGCTCGATCGACAGATTATAGCTCTTGGGCTCCGGAAAGGCCTTCACCCAGCCAAGCAGCGCCGGCATGATCTGCGCTTCCATCTTGCCGTCGATCACCGATTGGGCGCGGAATTCATACCAGCTGCGGTCACCCTTCTGGCCGGCAGCTTCGCGCAGATCGATGGCCTTGCCCAGCAGTTCCACCACGCGCGGCTTGCTGTTCAGAGCAGCGTTCACGCTGGCGGCCTGCACCAGCATGTCCACATCGTCGGGCTTCTGGGCCAAGTAGAATTCATACCATTTCCAGGCCAGCTGGTAATCCTTGCGGTTGGACGCCAGGCCGGCGATGAACTTGGAGAAGTTCAGCTTTTCCTCGGGCGTGATCGACGGCGCCTCGGCAGCTTCGAGCAGCGCTTCTTCCAGCTTGGCATTGTCCTTCAGATTCTGTGCCGAAAACAGCTTCAGCTTGGCCATGATCAGCGCGTCGTCCTTCTCGGCACGCGGCACTGTGGCGGCAGTGGCCAAAGCGGCCAGCGCGCCGGCATGGTCACCGGCGGTCTGCAGTTTCTGGACGGCCATGACCACGGCCAGGATCGGCTTGGACAGCTTCGGCGGCACCGGCTTGTCGGCAGCCTTGTCCTTCTTCTGTGCCAGCACCGGGCTGGCCATCCCCAGGCTGCTGGTCATCAGCACAAGTGCCAAGGCGGTTGCGATCGTCTTCATTCATGCCTCCCTCAAGCAATATGGCGTTGAGCTAAGCCGCCCTCGGCCTCGCGTCAACCGGCCACAGGCACAGGTGATGCTGCTCTCTTGCATCTGCAACATGAACATTAAGTGAGTTTGGGGGTGCGTGTGCGACCAGCCCTTGCCCTGACCACCACAACGCGCGAGAATCAACGCGATATGACGGCTCTTGCCGCCTCCTTGCCGCTGGCCGGCCTGCCGGTGCGGTTCCGCGCCGGGCTCACGGCTGCGCTGGCCGCCGGGCTGGCCTATCTGTTGCTTTCCCCCATGCTCGCTGGGGCCGCGAACGTCGTGCTTAAGGGCAGCGGAGTCACGCTGCTGGCGCTTTCGGCGCTGCAATTGCGCACCGATGGCGCACGCTGGCTGGCAGCGATCATGGCCCTGGGGGCGCTGGGCGATGTGCTGCTCGCCCTGCCCGGCCTGTTCATTGCCGGTGCCGCCAGCTTTGCCGCCGGGCATTTGGTGGCCATCATCTTCTATGCCCGCCATCGCAGCGCCGCTGGCACCCGGGATTGGCTGATGGCGGCGCTGCTGCTGCTGTTCGGGCTGGCGATGCCGCCGCTGCTCACCCCGGCCGGTCTGCCCTTTGGCCAGACATTGCTCTATGCCGTGCTGCTCACCGCCATGGCGGCCAGCCTGTGGCTCAGCCGCTTTCCCCGGCTTGCGGCATTGGGCGCGATCGCGTTCGTGCTGTCCGACACGATCCTGGTGCTGCGTCTGGGCGGTGGCCGACTGATCGGGCCTACGGCGGATGGCGCGATGGTGTGGGCGTTTTATTTCGGCGGCCAGTGGCTGATTGCGCTGGGCGTGGGGCGCGGGCTCCTCGCCCGCGCCGCCCACGCAGATTAGGCCTCTTCGCCCGACACTTCCGGCACGTCCGGCACGTCACCCACTTCGGCTTCCTCATCAGCCGGGATCAGCGCGGCCGAAACCACAAGCTCATCATCGGCCACCTTGAACAGGGTGACGCCCTGTGCCGCCCGGCCCATGATGCGGATATCGCCGGCGCGCAGGCGGATCAGCTTGGCCTGGTCCGTCACCAGCATCACATCATCACTGTCGCGCGCGGTGAAGCTGGCCAGCACGTCGCCGTTGCGATCGCTTTCGGCGATGTTGCGGATGCCCTGCCCGCCGCGGCCCGACTGGCGATATTCGAACGCCGAACTGCGCTTGCCAAAGCCATTGGCGGTCACCGTCAGGATGAACTCCTCGGCCGCCGCAAATTGCCCCATGCGGGTTTCCGAAAGCACGCGCTCGCCCGGCTCATTCTTCCAGGCCGCGGCCTTCAGATAATCCTCGCGCTCCTCCGTGCTGGCAGCAAAGCCCTTCAGGATCGCCATCGATACCACTTCGTCGCCCGCGCCCAGCGCCATGCCGCGCACACCGGTGGAGGTGCGGGAGACAAACTCGCGCACATCATCAACGGGGAAGCGGATGGCCTTGCCACTCTTGGCGGCCAGGAACACATCATCGGCCTGGTCGCACAGCGCCACGCCGATCAGCCGGTCATCATCGCCTTCTTCAAAGCGGATGGCGAGCTTGCCGGCCGTCGGCACGCTGGTGAAACTGTCCATGGCGTTGCGGCGCACACCACCATGCGCCGTGGCAAACATCACGTGCAGGCGGCCCCATTCGGCCTCGTCCTCCGGCAGCGCCAGCGTGGTGATGATTGTCTCGCCATCCGCCAGCGGCAGCAGATTGTTGATCGGCTTGCCCTTGGCCTGCGGGCTGCCCACCGGCAGGCGCCACACCTTCAGGCGATAGACCTTGCCGGCCGAGGAGAAGAACAGCACCGGATTGTGGGTGGAGGTGACAAACAGCGTCGTCACCGC
>JAIXQM010000098.1 GCA_027485735.1 Sphingomonadales bacterium
GGCAGATAGACATAGCCGAGCTTGCCGCCCGAGAGCTTGTCCACGCGCTGGCGGTTGTCTTCAATCCAGGTGAGGTTGCGCAGGCGGGCTTCGCTGGCGATGGGCACCACCGTCACGTCCCGCGGCGCAGCGCCGGCGCGGGCGATGGTGAGCATCACGGCCTGATCGGCGGTGCCTTCCAGATAGCGCTGAATATCCTCGGTGCCGCTCACCGCCGCGCCATTGACGGCCGTGATGCAATCGCCGGCCTTCACATCCAGGCCGGGGCGGGCGAGCGGGGCCTTGATATCGGGCGTCCACGTGCCGCCATCGTGGATGCGCGTCAGGCACCAGCGGCCGTCCTTGATTTCATAGTCCGCACCCAGCAGGCCACCGGGGACGCGCTTCGCCGCCGGGATGGCGCCGCCGCCGCCGCGCAAGTGGCCGATGGAAAAGCCGGTGAGCGCTTCGTGGAAGAGATAGTTCAGATCCCCGCGCGACTGGATGCCGGGGAGGAACGCGGCCAGCGATTTTTCCGCCGCCGCCAGATCATAGCCGTGGAAATTGGGATCATAGAAATAGGCGCGCTGCACCCGCCAGACTTCGCGATACATCTGCGCCCATTCCGCCGCCGGATCGATGCGGGCCATCAGGCCATCAGATTTGACGCGGGTATCTGGGTCGCTGGCCTTGAACGGCTTGCCCGCATCGGCGACCAGCCAGGTGGATTGCCCGGCCGGATTGGGCGGGGTGCGGACGAGCAATTTGCTGCCATCGGCCGACAGGCTGAACTGTTGCGCCTTGTCGAACAAGGTCTCGGTTTTCTTGCCTTCAAGCTGCCAGCGCAGCAGCGTCGCGCCGGGGCGTTCATCGGCATCCGGGTCGAGCGGTTCATTGGCGCGCAGCAGCCAGAGCACGCCGCCCTTGCCCGCCACCAGATTGCGATAATCCGCCACCGGAAGCGGCAGTGCCGTCAGCCGCCGGCTCACCGCCGGCAGCGAAAGGCCAGCAATGTCCACCCGAATTGGCGTGATTGCGGGCGCGGCGGGCTTTTTCGGATCGGCCTTCTTGTCGGGCGCGGCGGCGGGGGGCGGCGCTTTTTCGTCCCCCAGTTCCGGCGCCAGCGGCGATGGCGTGCCTTCGGCCAGCGCCAGCGCCCACACGCTCATGGTGGGTTGATAGACATCAGACGACATGTCGAGCGGGTAGATGGTGCCGCCAGCGTTGTTGGAGCTTAGGAAATACAAATACTTGCCGTCGCGATCGAAGGTCGGCTCGCTGGCTTGTCCCATCGCGTCGGTGATCTGGGTGGCTTTGCCGGTGGCGACCTCGTGCAGCATCAGCACCGGGAAATGATTGCCGGAAACCCGTGCATAAACAAACCATTGGCCATCCGGAGACCATGCCATGCCCCGCGCCGCGGTGGCAAAACCGCCAAATTCGTCCGCCGGGCCGGCAGCGCTGAGCTTGCCTGTGGCCAGATTGAGGATCCACGTGTTCAAGCGATTGTCTTTAAAAGCAATATGCTTGCCATCCGGCGCCCACAGCGGATCGGAATAATAGGCCGGCTCAGCCGCAAGGGCGTATTTCTTCACCGCCTTGCCGGCCCCCTGCTGGGACGCGACATGCAAGGTATAAAGCCCTGATTCATCGGAGAAATAGGCGATGGACTGGCCATCCGGGCTCCAGACGGGTGAGCGCTCCATGGTGCCGGGGGTGGCGGTGATGGTGCGGATCATGCCCTCCTTCACCGGCACCGTGATGATCTCGCCATGCGCCTCCACCGCAGCCCTTATGCCGGTGGGGGAGATCGCCACATCACGCACTTCGGCAGCCACACTGGCCACGCGCGGACGCACATCGGGCATGTCGCCATCCAGATCAATGGAAACGGCCACGGGTTCAGCGCCGGGGGTAAGCGTGTAGATGGTGCCAAGTCGATCAAAGACAAGGCTTTTTCCGTCAGTCGAAAGGCTGCGGATATCGGAACCGCGGTTCTGCCAAACCAGCGACGCCTGCCCGCTCGCCGGATCAAAGCGATAGACGCTGACCGGCCCCTTGCGGCCCGACAGGAAATAGACCTGGCCGCCGAGCCACACCGGGGAGAAATCCGCGCCGCCTTCGCTCGGCACCTTGGTGGTTTTCAGGCCATCCAGCTGCGTGATCCACACCGCGCCGGTCAGCCCGCCGCGATAATTGCCCCAGGCGGTGTAGCGGGTGTGGTTGAAGGAAAAGCCCTGTTCCTGTGGGGTATAGGCAATGGATTTGCCATCGGGGGACATCATCCCCGCGGACGCTATCGGCAGCGGCAGCGCGCTGGCGGCACCGCCGCCTGCCGAGACGTGCCACAGGCGTGTGTAGCGGCTGGCGGAGTCGCGATTGGAGCGGAAGATCACCCGGGCGCCATCAGGCGTCCAGCCCACGGCGGCGTCCACCGCCGGGTGGAAGGTCAGCCGCTTCGGCACGCCGCCGGCAACGGGGACGGTGAACACATCGGTGTTGCCGTCATATTCGCCGGTGAAGGCAATGGTCTGGCCATCGGGCGAGAAGCTGGGCGCCTGTTCGATCCCGGTGCCGGTGGTGAGCCGCACGGCCTTGCCGCCACCACGCGGCGCGACCCAGACATCACCGCCCGACACGAAGGCGAGGTGCGTCGCGCTGAGAACCGGCGACTGCAGCAGCCGAGCCGGGCTGGCCGCCTGCGCCGAATTTGCCAGCCCCAAAGCCAGCATGCCAACACCCATCCAGCGCTGCCTGTTCATCGCGAAGTCCCCAAAATCATTGAATGGAGCGAAACGTGGCAGCCTGTGTTGCGCCCGTCAATCACCCCACCACGGCACACCTGCCGGCAGATCGGCGCTGGCCTTGCCGGGGAAAGATGGACTGCGCTTTTCGAGGAACGCCGCCACGCCCTCCTTCACATCCGGCCCGCCGCCCAGCGCGATATTCCATGCAGCATCCACCGCCAACACGTCCTCCGGGCCGGCCGTGCTGCCCAGACGCCACAGCATGGCGCGGGCAAGTGCAATGGCGACCGGCGCGGTGCCGTCGCTGAATTCGGCGGCGATGGCACGGGCGCGGGGCAGCAACTCATCCGGCGGTACCACCTCGCTCACCAGCCCGCCAGCCAGCGCTTCGGCGGCGCCGAAGATGCGGCCCGACAGGCACCAGCGCAGCGCCTGTTGCAGGCCAACGAGGCGCGGCAGAAACCAGGCGCTGCCGGCCTCCGGCACCAGCCCGCGCCGTGCAAAGACGAAACCGATGCGGGCGCCTTCCGCCGCGATACGCACGTCGCACGGCAAAGTGAGCGTGATGCCGACGCCCACCGCCGGGCCGTTGATGGCGGCGATGATGGGTTTCTTCGATTCGAACAGGGCGTGGATAAAGCTGTCCTGCTTGCCGCGTCGCTCCTCACGCTCCCC
>JAIXQM010000055.1 GCA_027485735.1 Sphingomonadales bacterium
CGGCTTTGCCGTTTGAACGATCCACCAGCGAGGCGGCATGGATCACCTCGCCACCAGCGGCCGTGATGGCAGCGATGGCTTCGCGGCTCGACAGCCCGGTGGTGACGACATCTTCCATCAGCAGCACCTGCTGCTCTGGCTCCAGCCGGAAGCCGCGCCGCAGTTCGAAGGTGCCGGTCGGCCGTTCGACGAACATCGAATCCACGCCCAATGCGCGGGCCAATTCATAGCCGCAGATCAGGCCGCCCATGGCCGGGGCGATCACGGCGGTGATACGGGCCTTCACATCGGCCGGGATCTTCGCGGCCAGTGCCTGCGCCAGCCGCTCGGCCCGCGCCGGGCTCATCAACACGCGCGCGCATTGCAGGTAACGCGAGCTGCGCAGGCCCGATGACAGGATGAAATGCCCTTCCAGCAGCGCTTCGGCCGCGCGGAATTCGGCCAATACGTCATCATCAGTCATCGTTTTCACTCCAGTCGCGCTCGCATTGGCAGTGCGCCGATGCGGGCGCAAGCGGCCTTACAACCGCACCCTGTCGGCCGAGACCACTGCCTTCACCTGGCGCAGGGCCGCCAGGATGGTGGCGAGATGGCCCACGCTTTCAACCTCGATATCAACGATGTCGGTGTGGAATTCGCGATCCCTGTGTTTCAGCGCCAGCCCGACGATATTGGCATTGTGGGCCGCGATGCTGGCGGCCAGACTGGCCAGCGCGCCCGGCTGGTTGTGCACCACAACCGCAATGCGCGCCGCGGCACCGGCGGTTTCGGCGCCCCATCTCACATCCAGCCACTCGCCGCTTTCATCGGCCAGATGGTCGCAATCGATCACATGCACCGAAATAGGGCCATCGGGGGCGCGCACGCCAACGATGCGATCGCCCGGCACCGGGCGGCAATGATCGCACAGCAGGAAGCCGACACCCGGGGTCAACCCTTCGATGGAGATGCTCGCCGCCGCCTTGGCCCTGGCGCCTCGCGGCCGGCCGGGGCGGGCACCAGGCACCAGGGCTTCGGCGACCTGATCGTCGGACAGCCGGTTTTCCGCCATCGCCAGCTGCAGGGCGGGCCGATCATGCAGCTTCAGCCGGCCCAGAGCCGGCCCCGTGATCTCGTCGTTCAAGGTCACGTTCAGCCGGCCCGCCACCGCATCCAGCAGCTTGGACCCCATGGCCAGCAATTCCTCGCGGCGCTTGTGGCGCACATGGCGGCGGATGGCGGCGCGGGCCTTGGCGCTGGCCACAAATGCCTCCCACGCCGGATCAGGCGATTTCACCTTGCCCTTCAGGATCTCGACCTGATCGCCGTTCACCAGCCTTGTGCGCAGCGGCACGGCGCGGCCGTTCACCTTGGCCCCCACGCACCGGTCCCCCAAATCGCTGTGCACCGCATAGGCGAAATCCACTGGGGTGGAATCGCCGGGCAGTTGGTACAGCTCACCCTTGGGCGTGAACACGAACACCTGATCCTGGAACATCGCCAGCCGGGCGTTTTCCAGCAGTTCTTCCGGGCTCGCCGCATCCTGCAGCACATCGAGCAGATCTTCGATCCACGGATAGGCCTCGCGCGCCGGAGCGCCATCGGCGCCCAGCTTGTAAGCCCAGTGCGCGGCAACGCCATATTCGGCTTCCTCGTGCATCAGGCGGGTGCGGATCTGCACCTCGATGCGCGCCGCTTCGCCGCCCAGCAGCACCGAGGTGTGCAAGGACCGATAACCATTGGATTTGGGTGTGGAGATGAAATCCTTGAAGCGGCCGGGCACCATCGGCCAGCGGCTGTGAACGATGCCGAGCGCGCGATAGCAGTCGCTTTCATCATCCAGGATCACCCGGAACGCCATCACATCGGATAGCTGTTCGAAGCTCATCTGCCGCGCCGCCATCTTGCGCCAGATGCTGTAGGGGCGCTTTTCACGCCCGCTCACGCTGGCGGCGATACCCTTGGATTTCAGCAACCTTTCCAGCGCCCCGGTGATGCGGTGGACGTTGGCGCCGCTGGTGTCGCGCAGCCGCGCCATGCGCTGGCTGATCATCTGGCTGGCTTCCGGCTCGAGATGGCTGAAGGCCAGTTCCTGCATCTCCTCCATGAAGCCATACATGCCGATCCGCTCGGCCAGCGGGGCATAGATGTCCATCGTCTCGCGGGCGATGCGGCGGCGCTTCTCTTCCTTGGTGATGTGGTGCAGCGTGCGCATGTTGTGCAGCCGGTCTGCCAGCTTCACCAGCAGCACGCGGATATCGGTGGACATCGCCAGCAGGAACTTGCGCAGATTTTCAGCCTGGCGCTCGCTCTCGGTCTGCGTTTCGATCTTGGACAATTTGGTGACGCCATCAACCAGCCGGGCCACATCTGCCCCGAACAATCGCTCGATCTGCTCCTGCGTCGCCACCGTGTCCTCGATGGTGTCGTGCAGGATCGCGGTGGCGATCGTCTTGTCGTCCAGCTTCAGGTCAGTGAGGATGCCGGCCACCTCGACCGGGTGGCTGAAATAGGGGTCACCACTGGCGCGCAGCTGGCTGCCATGCGCTTTCACCGAAAACACATAGGCGCGGTTGAGGAGGTCCTCATCCGCGTCGGGATCATAGGCCTTGACCCGTTCCACCAATTCATACTGGCGCAGCATAGCAGATGATCTTGGGGGGGATTGGGGGTGAGGGCAAGGGTGCAGGGGCGCGGTGTGCAAGACTTTGCTGCGCAAATGAAAAGGGCGGCCCGATGGGCCGCCCTTTTGCATACAAGCCGGCTGAGCGATCAGCGGCTGTAGAATTCGACGACCAGGTTCGGTTCCATCTTCACCGGGTACGGCACTTCGTCCAGAGTCGGCACGCGCACATAGCTGGCCTTGTTGCCTTCGACCGACACATATTCCGGCACGTCCCGCTCCGAAAGACTCTGGGCTTCCAGCACCAGCGCCATTTCGCGGGCCTTCGGGCCCAGTTCGAGCACATCGCCCGGCTTCACGCGAGCCGAACCGATGTTGCAGCGCACGCCGTTCAGCCAGATGTGACCATGGTTGACGATCTGGCGGGCGGCGAACACGGTCGGTGCCCACTTGGCGCGATAGATCACCATGTCGAGGCGCTGTTCGAGCAGGCCGATCAGGTTCTGCGAGGTATCGCCCTTCATGCGGACGGCTTCGGCATAGACCTTGCGGAACTGCTTTTCGGTCACGTCGCCGTAATAGCCCTTCAGCTTCTGCTTGGCGCGCAGCTGGATGCCGAAATCGCTGACCTTGCCCTTGCGGCGCTGGCCGTGCTGGCCGGGGCCATATTCACGCTTGTTGACCGGGCTCTTCGGACGACCCCAGATATTCTCGCCCATGCGGCGATCGAGCTTGTACTTGGCGTTGCTACGCTTTGACATGGTTCACCTCAGCTTTGACGACCTGCCGGGATTGGCGGGTCTACCCGGTCTCGCCACAAAGGCCTGTTGCCAGAGTGGGCCGCCGCTTCACCGGGGTGCGGGGCCAGATGCGAAGCGGGTGCGTTAGGGGGGTGCGCCCCCGGAGTCAAGATGCGCCACCATCGTGAAAGGCCAATTTCCTTGACTTTGCGCCCCCGAATCGTCAGGGGGACCCATTCCCGTCAATTCAAAACCGGAGCCACTTCATGGCACGCGTGACTGTTGAAGATTGCGTCGACAAGGTTTCCAACCGGTTCGACCTCGTGCTGCTGGCCGCGCATCGCGCCCGTAACATCTCGTCCGGCGCAGAGCTGACCATTGATCGCGACCGCGACAAAAACCCGGTCGTGGCCCTGCGTGAGATCGCCGAAGAGACGATCCGCCCGGCTGATCTGAAGGAAACCATGGTGCAGGCCATGCAGCGTGTGCAGGCTGAAGATGATGACACGCCCGATGTGATCGGTTCGCTGTCGGCGTCGGCCGAAGCGCTGCGGATCACCGCTGCGCAGCCGCCGCGGAACCAGAACATGGGTGGCGATTACGAATGAGCCGGCTGCAAACAACGCACAGCGTTGTTTGCTGACGCGGCGAATTCCGGCCGGCGACCAAAAAAGGCGACCTTCGGGTCGCCTTTTTCGTGTGTCGTCCGACGGCGTGGCTCCGCCGCCGGCCGCGCCCTCCCTCCCTCAATACCCTGTCGGCGCCACCGTCCGCCCCAGGAACTTCAGCCGCGTGATCCACGTGTGCACTTCCAGGCCCGGCGTGGCGTGGGTGGCGCCGGGATAGACCATGAGATCAAACGGCGTCTTCACCCGTTGCAGTGCCGTCATCAGCGCGGTGGAATTCTCGAACACCACATTGTCATCCGCCATGCCGTGGATCAGCAGCAGCGGGTCCTTGATCTTGCTAGCGTCGCCAAGTGCTCCTGATTTTGCATAGACGGCAGGTTCCGTGACCGGATTGCCGAGATAACGCTCGGTATAGGCGGTGTCGTACAGTTCCCATCGCGTCACCGGCGCGCCGGCAATGCCCGCCGCAAACCCGCCCGGCGCGGCTTCCAGCAGCTTCAGCACCATGTAACCGCCGTAGGACCAGCCATTGACCGCCACCTTGCCGGCCCAGGGTTGCGCTTTGATCCATTGCAACGCCTGCACCTGGTCCTGCACCTCGACGCCGCCCATGGCGCGGAAGATGGGCGCCTCAAATGCCATGCCGCGGTTGTTGCTGCCGCGATTGTCGAGCTGGAACACCGCCCAGCCCTTGGCGACCAGATATTGCTCGATCGGCGCTGTGAATCGCTTGTGGACATTGTGCGCATGGGGCCCGCCATAGACCTGCATCAGCACCGGGAACGGGCCGGGGCCAGCGGGCTTTAGCAGGCGCCAATCCATCGCCTGGCCATCGGCGGCAGTGAGCGTGCCGAATTGCGGCACCACATGGCTGGCGAGATAGGGCGTATAGGGGTGATTGGCATCGAGGCGGTTTTCCTCGATCCACGCCAGCCGTTTGCCGGCCCCGTCACCCAGCCACACCTGCGCTGGCTGGCTGGGGGTGGAACTGGTGACGATCAGGCGCTGACCGGCATCATCCATCACGGCTTCGTGCCAGCCGCCCGGCGCCGTCAGTCGCTGCGGTTTGGCACCGGCCTTGCGGAAATCGAGGCCATAGACATGCTTTTCCAGCGTGGAATCGGCAAAGCCAGTGAACCACAGCCGACCGCGCCTTTCATCAACGCCCACCAGTTCATCCATCACCCAGCGACCGCTGGTCACTTGCTGCGCTGTGCCGCCGGCAAGGCGATAGAGGTGGCGATAGCCGTCGCGCTCGCTGGCCCACAGGATGCTGCCGTCCTTCAGCGGGCGGAAATTGTCATGGATATTGACCCAGGTCTTTGCGGTCTCGCTGGCCAGCACCCGCGACGAACCGGTGACCGGATCAACGGCAAGAATATCGAGCCGCTGCTGATCGCGGGTGAGGCGCTGGACATACAGCGTCTTGCCGTCCACCGCCCAGGCGACGCGGGCGACATAGATGTCGGCCGACGGGCCAAGATCGACCTTGGTCTTGCCCGATCCATCCGGGTTCACCAGCCACAGCGACACATCGGCATTGGCAGTGCCGGCCGCCGGATAGGCCTGGGTGAACAGGCGGGTGCCATCGGCACCGATGGCAGCGCGCGTCACCTGTTTCACCGGGGATTCGTCCACGCGCGCCACGGCGATGCGGCTGTCGTCAGGTGCCCACCAGTGACCGTCGAACCGGTCCAGCTCTTCCTGCGCGATGAACTCGGCAACGCCCCAGCTCACCTTCGGCGTGTTTTCCCCGGCCACTTCGCGCGCGTCGCCGCCGGCCAAGGCTTGCACGAACAATTGGCCGTCGCGCACGAAGCTGGCAAAGCCGCCCTTGGGGCTCAGCTTGGCATCTGTCTCGGTTTCCGGTGTCTGGGTCAGGCGCGTGACGCTGCCATCGAGGGCGGCCACCCACAGATCGCCGTCCACCGGCACCAGCAGGCGTTTCGCATCGGGTGCCCAGGCATAATCGGTGATGCCCTTGACGTCGGCAATGCGCCGGCGTTCGCGGTTCATGCGCTCGGCTTCGGACAGCGCAGCGCCACTGGACAGCTTTTCCGAATCGACCAGCATCCGGCTTTGGCCGGTCGCGGTGTCCACCGCCCACAGGTCGAATCGGTCCTTGTCGCTTGGCCGGCTTTTCAGCAGCGTCGCCAGCCGGCCATCGGGGGCCAGTTTCAGCACACGCGGGCGTGGGCCGCCCAGCGAAGGTGAGGCATAGACGCGCTCCAGCGTCAGTGGCTGTGCCTGCGGTGTCTGCTGGGCCATCACGGGCACACCAACCAGCAGAGCCGAGGCCAACAACGCACACTTCATTCCCATTCCCCCAATTTCACGCCCGACCCGGCATTTCCGCTTGGTCGCGATATATGACAATCGTGCGTCATTGCCGCACCCTTGCTCCTGCGCCAAGTGGCTGCTAGCAAGAAGCAGGCGACGGTTTGTCCGTTGCTATTTCCGCGCTCCTTCGCGCTGCCGCCGCATCTGCTGGCCGGTGTTTCGCGATTGGGCCTGGGACTTTGGTGGTTACAGCCTTGCACCGTGCAGGAACAGCTGGCCACACTTGATGACTTGAAGGACGCGGATGAACGGATTGATCGAACTGGCGAAAGGACAGTGCTTCATGCGCCGCCTTGCCAGCGGTCAGGCTGCCGCGCCTGCTGATTTCACCCGCATTTCCCGCATCTGCCGGCGCCATCATTCCGATGTCGTCGGCCTTTTCATATCGCGTCGCCCTGTTGCCGCCCGCTTGTCGGGTGTCGAGGCCTGGGTTGGCGCCACGGAGACCATCAATGTCCAATCGCATGCTTATCGACGCCCGCCACCCGGAAGAAACACGGGTGGCCGTGATCAACGGCCAGCGCATCGAGGAATTTGATTTCGAAGCGGCTGACAAGCGTCAGCTCAAAGGCAATATCTATCTCGCCAAGGTGACCCGGGTTGAACCGTCGCTGCAGGCGGCATTCGTGGAATATGGCGGCAACCGCCATGGTTTCCTGGCCTTTTCCGAAATCCACCCCGATTATTATCAGATCCCCAAGGAAGATCGCGACGCCCTGCTGCGCGAGGAAGCCGAACTGGCCGCCGACGATCATGGCCACGACGGCGAAGAGGGTGATGAATCCGATGATGTGCTGGAAACCGGGGGCCATCATGATGAACCGTCGGATGCGCTGCGCCGCAAGCGCATGGCGCTGCGCCGCCGTTACAAGATCCAGGAGGTTATCCGCCGCCGCCAGGTGATGCTGATCCAGGTGGTGAAGGAAGAACGCGGCTCCAAGGGTGCAGCGCTCACCACCTATCTCAGCCTCGCCGGTCGCTACTGCGTGCTGATGCCCAACACCGCGCACGGCGGAGGCATTTCCCGCAAGATTTCCAACCCGGCCGATCGCAAGCGCCTGAAGCAGGTGATGGCCGATCTGCACCTGCCGAACGGCATGGGCGCCATCGTGCGCACCGCCGGCCTGAAGCGCAGCGCCGCCGATATCCGCCGCGATTTCGATTATCTTACCCGCCTGTGGGACGAGATCCGCGAGAAGACCCTGGCCAGCCAGGCCCCGGCGCTGATTCATGAAGATTCGGGTCTCATCAAGCGCGCCATCCGCGACGTCTACAATCGCGAGATCGATCAGGTGCTGGTGGAAGGCCGCGGCGGTTTCGACGCCGCGCACCGCTTCATGTCGATGCTGATGCCCAGTCACGCCGCCAAGGTGGTGGAATATGAAGGCAGCGTGCCATTGTTCCAGCGCTTCGGCGTCGAGGATCAGTTGGAAGCCATGTACCAGCCGGTCGTCCAGCTGAAATCGGGTGGATATCTGGTCATCAACCCGACCGAGGCTTTGGTATCGATCGACATCAACTCCGGGCGTTCCACCCGCGAATATGGCATCGAGGAAACCGCCACCAAGACCAACCTGGAAGCCGCCGACGAAATCGGCCGCCAGCTGCGCTTGCGCGACATGGCCGGCCTGGTGGTGATCGATTTCATCGACATGGAAAATGGCTCCAACATCCGCAAGGTGGAAAAGGCCATGAAGGAGGCGCTGAAGAATGATCGCGCCCGCGTGCAGATCGGCCGCATCTCCAGCTTTGGCCTGATGGAAATGAGCCGGCAGCGCCTGCGCACCGGTATTCTGGAAGCCTCCACCCATATCTGCCCGATGTGCGAAGGCACCGGCATGGTGCGTTCGGTGTCGTCGGCGGCGCTGGCTGCCCTGCGCGCGCTGGAAGCCGAAGCCCTGCGCGGCCGCCACAGCGATCTGGTGCTGCGCGCCAGCGAGGAAGTGGCGGTCTATCTGCTCAACCGCAAGCGCATCGAACTGGCCGAGCTGGAAGAACTCTATGGCGTGACCATCATCACCCGCCCGGATGATTCGCTGATCGGCCCCAATTTCGAGATCGATGCCGGCGGTCCGCCGCCGTCGAAGAAGGTGGAGATGGTGGCGCTGCCGCCGCTGGTGAAGATCGTCGAAGACGGCGATGCCGACGAAGCCGACGACGATGACGGCGAAGAGGGTGAAGACCGCGGTGAAGAGCGCGGCGAGGATGGCCGCCGTGGGCGGGGCCGTGGTCGCCGTCGGAGCCGTGACGGGCGGGGCCGTGACGGCCGTGGCCGCGACAAGGGTGAAGAGCGTAGCGACGATCCGGCCGACGCGCATGACGACGATCATGGCGATGAGCACCACGGCGATGGCGCGGCCGACGCGGCCGATGAGGCTGAAGGCGACGGCGCCGAGGCCACCGACAATGGTGAAACCGGCGAGAACGGCGGTCGCCGCAAGCGCCGCCGGCGTGGCCGTCGCGGCCGCCGCGGCGGTGCCGAACGCACCAACGGTGCGGAAACGGATGAGGCCGCTGAAGCCGCACCGGCTGCGCCGGAACCGGTGGCTGAAGAAATTGCCGCCAAGCCCAAGCGCAGCCGCCGCAAGAAGGCCGATGACGCGCCGGTGAGCGAGGAAGTGCCCGAAGCGGTTGTCGAGGTCGCTACGGCGCCGGTGGCCGAAGAGGCTGCCACCAAGCCCAAGCGCATTCGCCGCAAGAAGGACGATGCAGCGCCCGAGAGCGTGGCCGCGCCGGAGCCGGTTATTGAACCAGCACCGGAACCGGTTGCCGAAGAACCCGCGGCCAAACCCAAGCGCAGCCGCAAGAAACCGGCTGAGGCCGTGGCCGAACCTGTCGCTGCTGCGGCCGAAGAACCGGTTGCCGAAGCTGCTGAGCCCACCGCCCCAGCCGCTCCGGCCCGCAAGGGCTGGTGGCAGCGTACCTTCGGGAACGACTGACAAGTCGGCCTAGGCCGCACACAAGAAAGCCTTTCTCCCCCCTTGCCGCGCGATGCGGCAATGGGGGGCATGGATTTTCACCCCCAATCTGGTCGCATCCTCCTGGTTGGCGCTGGCCCCGGCGCCGCTGATCTGCTGACCCTGCGCGCCGTCCGCGCGCTGGCGGCGGCCGATGTCGTGGTGCACGACGGCCTGGTCGGCGACGAGGTGATGGCGCTGATCCCCGCCCACGCCCGCCGGATTTCGGTCGCCAAGCGCCGCGCCCGCCACACGCTGGCCCAGGATGAAATCGGCGATCTGCTGGTTGCCGAAGCCCGCGCTGGCCACACCGTGGTGCGGCTGAAAGGCGGCGACCCGTTCATCTTTGGCCGTGGCGGTGAGGAAGTGGATGCGGCACTCGCCGCTGGCGTGCCCGTTATTGTGATTCCCGGCATATCGGCCGCCAATGGCGCGGCCGCCTCCACCTTGATGCCGCTCACTCACCGCGATCATGCCTCGATGGTCAGCTTTGTCGCCGGTGAATGCCGGGGCCTCGCCGAACAGAATTGGGCCGGGCTGGCCGGTAAGGGCCGCACGCTGGTGATCTACATGGGCCTGGCCGGTGCTGCGCCGATCGCCGAGAAATTGATGGCCGATGGCTTGGCACCCGATACGCCAGTTGCCGTTGTCGAACGCGCCACCCAGGCCAATGAACGCCTCGTCACCTCGCTGCTCGCCGATCTGGCCGGGCTGGTGGCGCGCGAGGCCATCGCTTCCCCTGCTCTCATCATCGTTGGCGATGTGGCGGCCCTGCCCGCTGCTCGTGCCAAAGCCAAGGAAACCGCATGCCTCGTTTGCTGACCGGAAACCGCCTCGAAACCGGCGATGTGTTGTGGTGGGCGGGTTCCGACTGGAGCCTGCACCTGAAAGATGCCGTGGCCGTTGATGATGATGGCGAGGCGCTGATTGCCCGCCTGGCACCGCAGGAACGCATCAACGATCTGGTGCTTGTCGATGTGGATGCCACCCCCGATGGTTGGCGCCCGCGCTCCACCCGGGAACGCGTGCGCGCCGTTGGCCCCAGCGTCCGTCCCGATTTTGCCCTGCCGTCCCTGCCTGTGGAAGCGATCTGATGTACCGTTACGATGAATATGATCAGGCGATTGTCGATGCCCGCGTCGCCGAATTCCGCGACCAGGTCGAACGCCGGCTGAAGAATGAAATCAGCGAGGAAGCCTTCAAGCCGCTGCGGCTGATGAACGGCCTCTATCTGCAGCTGCACGCCTATATGCTGCGCGTCGCCATCCCCTATGGCACGGTGGATTCACGCCAGATGCGCATGCTGGCCCACATCGCCCGCCGCTATGATCGCGGTTATGGCCATTTCACCACGCGCCAGAACATCCAGTATAACTGGATGAAGCTGGAGGAGATGCCGGACCTGCTTGCCGATCTGGCGAGCGTGGAGATGCACGCCTTCCAGACCAGCGGCAACTGCATTCGCAACATCAGTTCCGATCAGTTTGCTGCTGCGGCGGCTGACGAGATCGCCGATCCGCGCCCTTATGCCGAACTGCTGCGGCAATGGTCGACGCTGCACCCGGAATTCTCGTTCCTGCCGCGCAAGTTCAAGATCGCGGTGACCGGCAGCACGATCGACCGCGCCGCCATCAAGCTGCACGATATCGGCCTTGAACTTGTCCAGAACGACGCCGGTGAAATCGGTCTGAAAGTGCTGGTCGGTGGCGGCATGGGCCGCACGCCGATGCTGGGCCATGTGATCCGGGACTATCTGCCGCTGGCGGACTATCTGTCCTACATGGAAGCCATCTTGCGCGTGTATAACCGCCACGGCCGCCGCGACAACATCTACAAGGCGCGCATCAAGATCCTGGTCAACGATCTCGGCGCCGCCGAATTCGCGCGTCAGGTCGAGGAAGAATGGGCGCTGGTAAAGCCGCTCGGCCTTGATCCGCCGCCGTCGGAACTGGCCCGCATCGCCGCGCACTTCGCAGCCCCGGTGCTCGATGCCAACGCGCCTGTCGAGATTGACCAGTCCAACCCGGATTTCGCCAACTGGGTGACGGTGAACACGCATCCCCACAAGGCGCCCGGCTATGCCATCGTCACCATCAGCCTGAAGGCACCGGGCGAAATCCCCGGCGACGCGTCGGCCGATCAGATGGATATCATCGCCGATCTGGC